>VGXI01000020.1 GCA_016873475.1 bacterium
AGCGGCAGGTCGCCGAAGAAGATGTTGAAGCTCGGCAGGTCGTTGGGGCTGTCCCGGAAGATGTCGTTCTGGAAGTCGCTGCCCGCATGGAAGACCATCACGTGGTCGTAGTCGGCGAAGCGCGGCCCCGCGGGATCGGCCTGGAAGGCGGCATCGATGCTGTCGACCGCCGTGCGGACGAAGGCCTCGAGCAGCTCGAGCGTCCAGAAGCCGCCCGCCTCGCCGGGCCCGTAGTCGGCGATGTCGGGCAGCAGGAAGAGCCCGCCCGGCGCGGGGCCGGCCGCGATGTCCCAGACCATCTCGAGTTGGCCGTAGCTCTGGATGCGGTAGAACTCGCCGAGGGCCTGCATGTGCGCGTCGAAGTAGGCGGCGTCGTGGGGCGGCGGGTCGACGCGCCTCAGCCAGTCGGGAAAGGTGTCGGTGGCCGCCATGAACTTGCCGTCCACGGGCACCGTGGTCAGGTCGGGCCGGCGGTTCTCGCGGAAGGCGAGCAGGCAGACCAGGACGCGCGCGGTGTCGGGCATCGCCGCGCGCGCCGCGTCCGCCGCCTGAACCGGGGGCGTGAGGCCCGTTCGCAGACCGGCCGTGAGCGCCTCCACCTCGGCGTAGCGCTCGGCGCGCCGCTGGGCCTGCGGATCGGCGAAGGGCGCCCGCTCGCCGCGCGCGCCGCCCAGCGGCAGCCAGCGCTCGGCGCCGGCGCCCGTGGCCAGCGCGAGCAGGGCGAGGAACAGGAGCGGCGCCGCCGGCCCCGGCGTCCGGCGCCCGCCCGGAGCTCGCACGCCTTGCCTGCTCACAGCGCCTCCCGGCTAGAAGAGCATCTCGAAGGAGAAGCGGTGGACGCGGTCCAACTCCTCCGCCTGGGGGATGTTGCCGTAGTCGAGGAAGAAGTCCTTGCCCCCCAGCTTGGTGTGGAAGCCGCCGCCGTAGGTGAAGTCGGTGATGTCACCGTCGGGATCGTGGATATAGCCGATCCGCAGGGCCATGATGTCCGTGTACTGCAGCTCGGTGCCGCCGTTGACCGTCGTCTGCCCGCCCGGAACGAGGAGCTTGTTGAAGTCGGCGCTGAGGAGGACGTGCCCGTAGTCGCCCTTGTAGACGAGGCCCGCGGCGCCGACGCGGAAGAAGCGCGGCAGCGGGTCGCTCTGCTCGGCATCGATGAAGCTGATATTCGGGCCGAAGTTGGTCAGGGCCAGGCCCGCGCTGTAGGCGCCGAAGCGGCGCAGTACGCCGAGGTCGACGGCCACCGAGCCGCCCGCGCCCTCGCCGGCCTTGTCGGGTGCCGCGTCCGCCGGAGCCAGGTCCACGCGCACGTACTTCAGGCCCAGGCCGATGGCCGTGTTCTCGTCCAGCCGCACGCCGTAGCTCAGGCCGGGGGAGAACTCGAAGCTCTTGAAGGTGCCCTCGGGATCGGGGCTGTCCGTCGTCTTCACGCTCTCGCCGTAGGAGAGGTAGATGAAGTTGATCGAGTAGGTTCCCCAGCCCTCGAGCTGCTGCACCCAGCCGGCGTACTCGTAGTAGATGTCGTCGGCGAGGTCGGGCACGAGTTGGCTGTGCATGAGGCCGAGGGTGCGTCCGCCCATGAATCCCAGCCCGGCCGGGTTCCACCAGGAGGCCGTGGCGTCGTCGGCGAGGGCGACGCCGCTCTGACCGAGGCCGTTGAAGCGGGCGCTCGGCGGGATCTGGAGGCACGCCGCACCGGCCAGGCTGGCCAGGGCGCTTCCCGCCGGCAGGGCGAGGAAGAGCAGGGTCAGCAGCGAGGCAGCGCTTCTCGAAAGGGTCCGGTTCATGCAGGTCGTCCTCCAAAAGGGTTGATTTCGCGCAATATAGCCTTCATGGCTAGCAAGGGTCAAGCCTACTCCCGCATGCGGACGAGCGCTCCCGTGACTTCGCGCCGGCGGGCTGCATTGTCCGCGTAGATCGCCTCCAGGCGGAACAGATAGGTGCCATTGGCAACCTCGTCACCGACGCCATCGCGGCCGTCCCAGTCCAGCGCGTAGCGGCCAGGCGCGGGGCAGTCCATCTCCAGGCTGCGCACGCGTCGACCGGAGAGCGTGTAGAGGTCGCAGCTGACGCGGCCCGGCGCCGTGAGCTCGAAGCTGATCGCGCAGCGCCCGCGGAAGGGATTCGGGAAGGGCTGCACGGCGACCAGGTCGGCGCGCCCCGCCTCGAAGACCTGCACGCGCAGGGTGTCGCGGCCCACGTTGCCGAGATTGTCGGCCACCGAGGCGACGAGAGTGTTGCGCCCCTCGGGCAGACCGGGCGGCAGCAGGGCGCTGACGCTGCCCTCGCTCGCGCTGCCGAGCGCGTACTGGAAGTCCGCGGTGAGGTTCTCCACCAGCTCCGCTTCGACGAACTCGACGAAGATGGCATTCTGCGGATGGGCGCCCACGAGATTGATCCCCGAGGCGGCCGCCGCCGCGACCGTGTAGGCGCTGCCGGGCGTCGCCTGCGTGGCGCCGCCGGCCAGGCTGAGCCGCACGCTCGGCGCCTCGCCGGCAGGCGGCAGGAGGCCGGGCAGCACGGGCAGCGAGTCGAGCACGCCGACGGCCTCCGCCGCAGCTCCGGCGGCCAGCGCGTAGGCGCGGATACGGCCGTAGCCGCCGAGGGCCGAGTCCGGCAGACCCGGCACGAAGCAGGGCGGCGTCTCGAAACGGCCGTCCCGAACGCTGACGCGCCCGCGGAAGATCTCCGGTCCGGCCAGGTGATAGTCCACGTGTAGCGTACCGCCGCCGTAGAGCGGCCGCTCGAAGCCGCTGGTGTCGGCCGAAGCCCGCACGCTCAGCTGGAGCTCGCCGTTGAAATCGGCCGCGAGCAGGCCTTCGCGCAGGACGCGACCGGAGAGGCCGAGGGTCTTGCCCACGGTCAGGGTGTCCCCGCGCTCAGGATCGAAGGCCACGTCGAGGCCCGGCGTCACCAGGGCGAGCGCTGGATCGCCGAGGATCGCGTAGCGCTCGTTGTTCGCGCCCTGATTCTGAGAGTAGTCGAGCTGCTGGAGGCGCACCTTCGCCCGCAGCAGGGCCGCCCCGACCGGAACGCCCGCGCCGAGGGCGCCGCCCGGGAAGACCTCTTGCAGGAAATTGCGGTTGAGCACGTTGTTGAAGCCGGCGGTCGAGAGGTCGCTCGAGGCCAGCGTGCCGATCGCGCCGCCCTGCGGGAGGCTGATCATCTCCTCGCTCATGCTCTTGCCCTGCGTGTCGTCGTACTTGCCGACGTTGCAGGAGGCGGAGACGAAGAAGAAGCGCCGCTCGGCATTGCTGAGCGAAGCGAGGCGCGTCGTCAGGAGGAGCTGCTCGTCGGAGAGCACGTCGTTGCCGCCGTGGCCGACGTAGTTGAAGATGAGAACTCCCTCGTCGAGCGCCGCGAAAAGGGTGTTCTGCGCGGCCGGCTTGAAACCCGCGTAGTCGCAGTCCCACTCGCACATGTAGAGCTTCTGGATGTCGATCGCGGCCGGGATCGCCTCGCGCACCAGCACCTCGGCCTGGCCCGTGTGGTCGATGGTGTCGATGCTGCTGCAGTTCTTCGTGTAGTCGTCGGTGGCAAGCAGGAGGCGATTGCGCCAGGGTCCGGCCGGCGCGTCGCGCTCGTAGGCGATGGCCAGATCCACCATCGTCAGCGCCGCGGCGGCGTCGCCGGCCGGCAGGCGGCCGATCGCGAGATCGGGAATCGCCAGGCGCAGCGAGTCGTCGAGGGCGTCCATGTAGGCGAAGTAGTCGTCGGTCGTGTAGGCGTAGGTCGCCTGCTCGGTGCGGAAACGGTCGCTGAGCGCCGGCACCAGCGCATTGCTGACGTCGCCGCGCACCTCGCGGCCGAGGTAGTTGCGGTAGTCGGTGCTCGCGTCGCCGAGCAGGAGGACGTAGGCGAGGCGGCTGCCGGGCGTCTCGTAGCGGTACTTGAGGAAGTTGCGCAGGGCGGCCGGGTCCTGCATGCCGCTGCCGAAGTTGGCGTAGACGTCGCTGATGCCGACGAGCTCCACCTCGCCGCTGCCCAGGAGCGGGAAGTGCGCGCGCCGCCAGTCCGCGTAGCGTGCGCCCGCGGCGAGAAAGCCGGGATCGCCGCCCGTGTCCAGCTTGCCGTCGAAGGCGACGACGATCATGTGCGGCAGGGCGTCGTGGCGCAGGGGCGCCGGACTGACGGCCAGCAGGCGCTCCGGGCTGCGATAGCTGCCGCTGGTCGCCGGATCGACGAAGAGGAGGCGCCGCCGCTGACTGGTGTCCAGACCCAGGCTGAGGCTGTCGCCCTCCCAGAGGCCTCCCGTCAGCAGGCGCGGGGCGAGCGGCGCTGTGAGGTCCCAGACCTCGGGCTCGTGCGCCCAGCCGCTGGCCGTGACGCGAGCCCGCGGCTGGCCGGTCGGCACGTGCAGTTCCAGGGGCGTCGAGGCGCGGCTGCGCGCGCGCGTCGCATAGAAGAACTCGTACCAGAGCAGCCAGCCGAAATCCTGAGCGAGGCCGAGCGGCGGATCGCGGGGCAGGCGGAGCGTGAAGCGGACCTGGCCGTCGCCCTCCAGGTCCGCCGGCAGCGGCAGGCTGCCCTCGAGCTCGGCCATGGCCAGTGCGCTCGTCAGGTAGACACTGGCATCGATGAAGCGGTGGCTGGCGTCCTGGGGGTTGGCCACGACGCCGGCGGGAGTCAGGTAGCCCTGCAGGTGGTGCGGTCCGCCCTGGCCGCCCCGCCGATCGGCATCGAAGCCGATGCGCAGGCGCGCCGGCTCGCCGGCCGCCGGCCAGGCGGTGCTCGTCTCGTCGGCGAAGCTGGCCGGCCCCGAGCCCGGGAAGAAGTAGCTCCAGGCCCAGCCGTCCTCGTGCAGCTCGTCGGCCGAGTACTCGTTGTTCTCCTCGCGACGGAGCCGGGCCGGGAAGACGCTGAGCGCGGTTTCGTCGCCCTGGGGCGCCGCGGCGAGCGCGCTCACGCGGGCGCCGGCGGCGCCGCCCCAGGTGAGATAGTAGGTCGCCCAGTTCGTGTAGGGGTTGCGGTGGGTGGCCTCGAAGTCGGCCCCGGCGACGGACTCGTCGCGCCAGCCGTCGGCGCCGGGCAGGTAGGCGATCAGCTCCGTCGCGGGCCCGAGGCTGTCGCCGCCCTTGACGAGCAGGGGCAGCTCGGTGAACTGCCAGCCGCGCTCCCAGCTGCCGCCGGGCCAGGAGAGCCGAAAGGGCTGCGGCCGGCCGCCGCTGCCCAGCAGGCGCAGGCTCGCCAGGCTGCTGCCAGGCGAGAGGCCGGCGCTGACCAGGTCGGTGTAGCGCAGGCGATAGAGGCCGGCGAAGCGCACGTCCAGGCGCAGCCAGCGCCCGCTGCCGTCGAAGAGCTCGTCGGCCTCGCGCGCGGCAGCGGCCGGGGGCGCCGCAGGCAGGGCCTCCGGATTGACGACCAGACCCGCGAGCAGGGGATCGAGCTCCCCGCCGGCGCTCGCTGCCGGGGAGCTGCCCGTGAAGACCAGCCGCAGCTCCGCCTCTCGCCAGGCGGAGGCCGGCGGCAGGAAACGCAGCCGGCCGACGCGCTGCCGGCGAAAGAGCCCCGGCTCCCCCAGCTCGACGTGGGCGGCCGCCGGCGCTTCCGCGCCGTCGATCCTGAGCGCTTCCGCCCGCCAGGCGCCCGCGGCCGGCAGGGCGACGACCAGCTCCACCGGGTCCCGGCCGCCGCCGGGCGGAACCCCGATCAGCAGGCGCCCGCCGCCCGCGACCGGCTCCCAGCGGGCGCCGGGCAGGGCCAGCGCGACCGCCGGCAGGACCAGGAGGCCGAAGAGAAGGCTGAGGCGGCCGGTCGGTTCAAGGCGTCGCATCCAGGCTCCTGGCGCTTTCGGGAAGGAGATCGGGGATGCCGTCCACGATCGGGTAGAGCACGCGGCAGGCCTCGCAGGCCAGGCCGGCGCTCTCGGGCCGGTAGCTCAGGCCCTGGCGGCAGCGTGGACAGGCGAGGATCTCCAGGAGTTCCCGGTCGAATTCCATGCGCGTGCTCCCTGGCCGAGGGCCCTGCCGCAGGACGGGCAGACCGACGCCGATCGCCGCCGCTTCTCGCGGCGATTCTTAGAGGAGACAGGGGAGTCGGGCAAGCCCGAAAACGGAACCCCGCTGGGGGCGCAGTGACTGGTCCCCCTAGAATAGGCGCTCAGGCCGCCGGAATCAAGCCGGACCCTGCTCGCGGAAGACCCCCATGCGGGCGAACTTGGCCACCCGCTCCTCGACGAGCTGGGCCGCCGGACGGGCCTGCAGGGCCAGCAGCTCCTCGACCAGCACGCGGCCGAGCAGGATGGCCATCCCGTCCGGATCCCGGTGGGCGCCGCCCTGCGGCTCGGCGACGATCCGGTCGATGACGCCCAGCTCGGCCAGGTCGCGGCTCGTCAGGCGCAGGGCTTCGGCGGCCTCCTGCCGGGCGCCCGCGTCCTTCCAGAGGATGGACGCGCAGCCCTCCGGGCTGATCACGGCGTAGACGGCGTGCTCGAGCATCAGCACGCGATCCCCCACCGCGAGGGCGAGGGCGCCGCCGCTGCCGCCCTCGCCGGTGATGACGGCGACGATGGGCGTGGGCAGGAGGGCCATCTCGCGCAGACTCCGGGCGATGGCCTCGGCCTGGCCGCGCTCCTCGGCGCCGATGCCCGGGTAAGCGCCCGGCGTGTCGACGAAGGTGAGCACCGGCCGGCCGTAGCGGGCGGCCAGCTCCATCAGGCGCAGGGCCTTGCGGTAGCCCTCGGGGTTGGGCATCCCGAAGTTGCGCCGGATGCTCTCCTTCGTCTCGCGGCCCTTCTGGTGGCCGATGACCATCACCGGCAGGCCCTGCAGCTCGGCCATCCCGCCGACGATGGCCGGATCGTCCCTGTAGAGGCGATCGCCGTGCAACTCGACGAAGTCGGTGAAGATGCGGCTGAGGTAGTCGAGGGTGTAGGGCCGCGCCGGATGGCGGGCCAGCTGCACCTGCTGCCAGCGCGTCAGGTTGCCGTAGATCTGCTCCCGCAGCTTGGCCGCCTTGGCCTCGAGCCGCTCGAGCTCCTCGTCCATCTCGACGCCCTGCCCGCCCGCGAAGGCGCGCATGTCCTCGATCTGGCTCTCCAGCTCGGCCAGCGGCTTCTCGAAGTCCAGATAGGGTCCGCGCATCTGGGGCCTCTCCGCTTCAGAAACTGCCTTCGTAGCTGATCTCGAACTGCCGGTCCACCGAATCGGGGCGGCCGGCCCGCTCGCCGTAGGGCACGCGGTAGTTCGCGAGCAGGTCGCGCAGGAAGAACTTGAACTGCACGCCGCCGACCACATTCCAGCGCAGCCCGGCGTCCAGCCAGCCCAGGCCGCGCCCGTAGCGCGCCGCCGGTTCCTCGTCCGCGCGGTCGTTGAGGCCGACCGCGTAGTCGAGGATGAGGGCGAAGTTCCCCCCGTAATCCTGCTCCAGGCCGGCGAAGAAGTCCAGGGAGGACTCGTCCTTGTCCTCGGTGCTGTAGTTGAAGCCGCCCGAGGTCGCCACGTCCGTGCCGAGCGGGCCGTACCAGTTCCGCGTGGCGACGAAGTAGAAGCCCTTGCTCTTGCGCTCGTAGCGCTCGAGCGCCTCGTCCCAGGGCCCCCATCCCTGGTTGTCGAAGCCGATCAGGAGGGCCGGCAGCGCGCGCTCCTCGGCGAGGAGGAGGCGCAGGGAGAGCGCCGTGCGGTCGTTGAATTCCACCTCGCCGCGGCCGAAGAGGCCCCGCATCCCCCAGCAGACGCCGACCTCGAGGCGGTCCTTGATGCCGACGAAGGTGCCGGCAGCCAGCGAGCCGCCGTGCATCAGACGGCCCTCGATCCGGTAGGCGCCGTGGCCGAGCACCACGGCGGTCGGACTGTCGACCAGGCGGCGGGAGCGCAGGAGGACCTCGCTCCCGCTCGCCGCGCGGTCCGCTGGCTCGTCGGCGACGGCCACCTCTTCCCAGCCGATGCCGCTGTCTTCCTGGGCCGCCAGCGGCGCCGCCGCCAGCAGGGCGGCCAGCGCGAGGACACAGCGTCGCATGCCTTTCCCCTCCCTTCGGGCTAGGGCAGGAACTTCTCCGTGTGCGCCAGCTTGCGCGGCAGGTACTCGTCGATCACGTAGTTGAGCCCGTGCTTGGCCAGGGCCTGCTGCTCCGCGCGCACGCCCATGCCGATCATCTGCGTGATCGCCTTCTGCCAGGCCTTGTAGTGCTGGACGAAGGGATCGTTCTTCAGGGCGTCCTTGGCGCGCTTGATGTCGACGTCCTTGAGCGGGTGCGTCGGCAGCTCGTAGTCGATGATGTCCTGGGGCGTGATGCCCAGGAAGCGCGCCTGGGGCACGCAGAAGTACTCGTTCAGGTGCGCCGCGTTGCCGCTGCCCACCTTCAGCGTGCGGTAGATGTTGCTGATCCCGTAGGGGTCGCCGTCGACGAACACGTAGACGGGCAGGCCCTTCTCGTCGGCGAGACGGCGGATGAAGCGGCGGCAGGCCCGCGTGGGCACGCCCCCCATGCTGACCAGGATGCAGCGCGCCGTCTGCCAGTAGCCGTGCTTGACCAGGCGCTGGAACATGCCGGCCGTCTCGATGGCGAGGATGAAGGTCGCCTTCGTCTCGAAGCCCAGGTGCTCGACGCTGTTGGGAATCGAGTAGGCGCCGCTGCCGAACTTGGTGCAGTCGATGCGCAGCTGTCTGCCGCTGGCCGGGTCGCGGTCGATCACGACGAGGGCGCCGGCCACCTCGCCGCCCTTCTCCTCGGGGATGAAGCCGAGCTGTTCGCGGTTGACGCCGAAGAGGGCCTCGACGTCGTCCATCACGGTGTCGCTCTCGGGCTGCTCGAGGAAGCGCGCCTCGCCCCAGTTCTTGGAGACGTAGTAGGCCTCTCGCTTGGTCGCGATGTCATTGGCATCGACCAGCTGCTTCGACAGGGCCATCATCTTGAGCGTCTGCGCGAAGGCTTTGACGGTGCCGACCGTGAGCGTGCGCTCCTTGCGGGCGGTCTTCATCGTGAAGTGGCCGCGGGTGGCGTCGTAGCGCACGTTGGCCAGGCTGCGCACGGGAAAGCGCAGGCTCGGCTTGTCGCCGGCCGCCGCGCTCTTCTCGACCAGGCTCGCCTGCTCCTTGATCTTCTTGACGACGCTGCTGGCGGCCACGGCCTACACCTTTCGGCTGCGTTCGAGGGTGTCGCTCAGGCGCTCGACGACCAGGCGCTCGCGCGCCTCGCTGAGGCCGAGGATCTCGCGCAGCGCCTCGCCGATGTGGGGAATGTAGCTCTTGATGTAGTCGGACTTCTGGCGCGCCTCGGCCAGGCGCTTGCCGCGACGGATGTGCTGGCCGAGCTGGCGGCCGCAATCCTGGAGAGCCAGCCTGATCTCGCGCAGGATCTCCGGGTAGCTCGCCACGGCTTCCTTGCTCTCGCTCGTGAAGGGCACCCAGGCGCTGGCGATGTGGACGCTGATCGCGAGCGGGCCCGTCGGCAGCGCGCCCTTGGCCTGGGCGAGCCCATAGTTCTTCCAGCCCGCGGCGATCACGCTCTTGGTGATCGCGCAGGCGCCCTGCTGGTACTGGAGCGGCACGCGGTTGGCGTAGCGGTTGAGGACGGCCAGCTCGTCGGCCGGCATGCCGGCCACGCCCCAGGCCAGGGCCGCCTCGACGAGGAAGGGATTGCCGCGGTAGACGGCGGGCCTCCGGCTCACGGCCGTGAAGAACTCGGCGGCGACGACTTTGCGCAGGCCGGCCTCCAGCTCGACGGCGCCGATCGGCGAGAGGCAGTTGGTCGGCGGCGCCATGATCTTGGTGCCGGCGATGCCGTGCAGGAGCTGCTCGGCCTGGTCGCGGCCGAGGCTGCCGGGCTTGGCCTGCGGCCGCAGCATGGCCCGCTCGACGATCTCGTCGGCCACCTTGGCGCCGACGCGGCTGAACTCCTCCTGCAGGAAGCCGTGCAGCGAGCGGCTCTTCGTGGCCTCGAGCATGCTCATCAGGATGCCGAGCTCGACGCCGTAGGGGTGCGGCTTGATCGCCTGCGCCTCGTGGGGCAGCGCCTCCGTCACCCGCGGGTAGTGGAACTCCTCGCCGCCCGGATCGCGGTAGGACAGTTCGAGGTGCGGGTTGGCGACGGCGGTGAGGGCGAGGTAGTCGTCCACGCTGCGGCGGCCGCGCTTGTGGACGGCCGCGAGCTCGATTTCGACGCGCGTGCCGTGCGGCGATTCCCAGTCCACCACCTCGTCGAGGGTGATGATCGGCTCGTTCTTCTGCGTGTTGATCCGCACCTCGAAGCGGTGGGCGGCGGCCTTGGGCGCGGTGCGGCTCGTGATGCGCACGGGCTTGCCCGTGGTGAGCTGGCCGTACATGCCCGCCGCGCTGATGCCGATGCCCTGCTGGCCGCGGCTCTGCTTGAGGGTGTGGAACTTCGAGCCGTAGAGCAGCTTGCCGAAGATCCTCGGGATCTGGGCGCGGACGATGCCCGGTCCGTTGTCCTCGACGGCGATGCGGAAGCGCTCCTCGGCGACCGGGACCACCTCGACGCGGATCGCCGGCAGGATGCCCGCCTCCTCGCAGGCGTCCAGGCTGTTGTCGACGGCCTCCTTGATCGTCGTCAGCAGGGCCTTGCTCGGGTTGTCGAAGCCGAGCAGGTGGCGGTTCTTCGTGAAGAACTCGCTGATCGAGATCTCGCGCTGCTTCTTGGCCTGCTCTTCTGCGCTGCCGCTCGCGCGGCGCTGGCCGGCGGCGCCGGCCCCCCGCTCGCTGCCGCCGCGCGCGCCGCCCTTGCCCCGCCGGGTAGGGGCGGCCGGAACGCCGGCGGCCGGCGCGTTCTGCGCAGTCGCCGGGGGTAGGACGGCGGGCGCCGCGGCGGTCGCCGTACCCGTCTCGCCGCCGGCGAAGAGGTCGAAGGTACTCGTCTCGCTGCGTTTGCGCGTGGCCATGGGGCTCCCGGGGCTGCGGAGGGGACGGCGCGGGCGGCAGTCTAGCGAAGGCCCGCGCGGGCCGTCAAAGGAAAGCTGGGCGCCGGCTGGTGTCAACCAAGGTGTCGGCCGGACATGGCAACGTGTTGCGTGCGGGCGATTTGCAGGATGCCCGGCGAAGCGCTGCAAGAGGCGAGCCGCGGCTCGCGCCCTTCGGTGAGCGGCGGGGGCACCTCAGCTCTCCCCTCGCCGGATCGGCGGCGATCTGCTAGGCTGCCCGGCGTCGCGGGCGGGACCCGGGACGACGGCAAGGAGGGGCGGGCATGCGGAGAACCTGGGCGGATCTGGGCGGGCGCCGCGGCGAGCGAGGCACCGACGGCTCTCGGCGCGGGGGGCTCGCGCTCCTCTTGCTTGCGGCAGCCGCGGCGACGGCTCCGGCCGCCCCGCTGGCCGGGCACTGGGAGGGCGCCATCGAGCTGCCCGGCCTCTCCCTCACGATCCGCGTCGACTTCGTGGAGGGCGAGGGCGGCACCTGGAGCGGCAGCATCGACATCCCGCAGCAGGGCGCTGCGGGCCTGCCCCTCGGGGACATCGCCGTGGCTGCGGACTCGGTGGCCTTCGCGATGCCGGGCATCCCCGGCGACCCCCGTTTCAGCGGCCGCTTTGCCGATGCGGGCATCGCCGGCACCTTCACCCAGAACGGCCGGAGCTTCCCCTTCCACTTGGGCCGCGAGACGGCGCCCGGCCCTGTCCGCCCCCAGGAACCCGCGCCGCCCTTCCCCTATCGGAGCGAGGAGCTGAGCTTCGCGAGCGGCGAGATTCGCCTCGCCGGCACGCTGACCCTCCCCGCGGGCGAGGGCCCCTTCCCCGCGGCGCTCCTGGTGAGCGGCAGCGGGCCGCAGAACCGCGACGAGGAAGTCTTCGGCCACAAGCCCTTCCTCGTGATCGCCGACTACCTCACCCGCGCGGGGATCGCCGTGCTGCGCGTGGACGATCGCGGCGTCGGCGGCTCCGGCGGCAGTCTCGGCGAAGCGACGACCGCCGAGCTCGCCGAGGACGCCCTGGCCGCCGTGCGCACCCTGCGCGCGCGGCCGGAAATCGCCAGCGCGCGGGTCGGGATCATCGGGCACAGCGAGGGCGGCTTGATCGGCCCTCTGGCGGCTGCGCGTTCGCAGGAGGTCGCCTTCGTCGTGATGCTGGCCGGTCCAGGCGTGCCGGGCGGCGAGGTGCTGCGCCTGCAGTCCGCGCGCATCCTGGCCGCCTCGGGGGCGACGGAGGCCGAGATCCAGGCGCAGAGCGAAGCAATGGCGGCGATGCTCGCGCTCATCGAAGCGGAGGCGGACAGTGCGGCGCTGCGGGCGAAGATCGAGGAACTAGCCGCAGCCCAGGTCGCGGCGCTGCCCGACTCCCTGCGCCCCACGGGTGAAGAGGTCGAGTCGCAGCTCGAGCAGCAGCTCGCCGCGATGAACCAGCCCTGGTTCCGCTATTTCATCACCTACGATCCGCGGCCCGCCCTGCGGCAGCTCAGGGTGCCGGTGCTCGCGCTGATCGGCGAGCACGACCTCCAGGTGCCGCCCGACCAGAACCTGCCGGCGATCGAGCAGGCCCTGCGCGAGGGCGGCAACCGCGACGCCGAGGTGCGCGAGCTGCCCGGCCTGAACCACCTCTTCCAGCCGAGCGAGACCGGCAATCCCGCCGAGTACGCCACCATCGAGACGACCTTCGCGCCGGCGGCGCTGGCGGCCTTGAGCGATTGGCTCCGGGCGCGCTTCGGCGCGCCCTGAGCGCGCGGACGAGCGGCCAGCGACCGGGGCGCCGGCCACGCGGCGCTTGAATCTCTCGCCGCCATGAGGAGAACCGGGGCATGACACTCGATCCGCAGACCCGGCCCACCGGCATCCGCGCCCCCCTCCCGGGGACTCCGGGCGTCGCCGTCGCCATGGGCGGCGGCCTGCCCTTCGGTGTCATCGCCCTCGGCCTGCTCAAGCTCCTCGAGGAGAAGGGCGTCGCCCTCAAGGCCCTGGCCGGCACCAGCCTGGGCGCCATCGTCGGCGCCTGCTACCTGCGCCACGGCAGCGCCGAGAAGGTCGAGGACCTGCTCGCGGACTTCTTCGCGCAGCTGCACCCGCGCTACCTGCTCGTGCGCGACTTCCGTTTCTTCCAGCCCGGTCTGCTCACCGGGCGCAGCGTGATCGGCCAGATCCGCGAGCTGCTCGGCGGCGACTTCCTTCTCGAGGAAGCGCCGATCCCCTTCTTCATCAACGCGACGGACCTGCTGCGCGGCACCGACGTCGTGATCCGCGAGGGCTCGGCGCTGGAGGCGATCCGCGGCAGCATCGCGATGCCGGGCATCTTCGTCCCCCACAAGTGGGGCGACACCTACCTGGTCGACGGCGCGATGACCTGCCCCGTGCCCTCGCCCTTTCTCGAGCGCGAGGGCTGGTCGCCGGTGATCCCCGTGCGCGGCCTGCGCACCCTGCCCGACGACGCCGAAGTGGAGAAGGAGCGCGCCCGCCTCGAGAAGGAGCACCTGTTGCAGATCGGCCTCGCGCCGAGCATCATCTACGTGCTCTGGCGGGCGATGGGCCTGATCCAGCAGGACGACTTCGCGCGGCGGATCATGGCGCAGAACCCGCTCAGCGTGGCGCCCAGCATCAGCCTCGAACTCGGCGGCGACTTCCAGAAGGTGCGCGAGATGGTCCAGCTCGGCTACGACGCGGCGCTCGCGAAGTGGCCGGCGATCGAGCACGCGCTGGCGGCGAACGGCGCTCAGGCCTGAAGGCCAGCCAGGCGCCCCGTCGCGAAGGCGGCCTGGAAGTTGTAGCCGCCAATCGGGCCGTCCACGTCCAGCAACTCCCCGCAGATGAAGAGCCCCGGCACGCGGCGCGAGGCCATGCTGCGCGGATCCACTTCGTCCAGGGGAATGCCACCGCGCGTGACCTCGGCCTTGGCGAAGCCGAGCGTGCCGGCGACCGGCAGGCGCAGCGCCTTGACCGCGACGACGAGCCGCGCGCGCCCCGCGCGGTCGAGCGCGGCGGCGGGGCCCGTGGCGCCCGCCTGTTCGGCGAGGGCGCGGCGCAGGCGCTCGGGCAGGCTCTCCGGCAGCAGAGTCCAGGCCGCGCGGCGGCCGCTCTCGGCGATCCCCGCGCGGATCGCGGCGTCCAGCGCCTCGCGACCGAGCGGCGGCGCGAAGTCGAGCGCGAGCGTGCAGCCCGCACCCGCCGCTTCCACCCAGCCGGAGACGTCCATCGGCCCCGGCCCCGACAGGCCCTGGTGCGTGAAGAGCAGCGGCCGGTGCCGGCGCACGAGAACGCGGCCGGCGGCGTCGGCGAGCGCGAGGCCGCAGTCCTCCACGCTGAGCCCGGCCAGGGCCCGCACCCAGGGCGCCTCGATACACAAGGGCGCGAGCGCGGGCAGCGTCGGCGTGACCGTGTGGCCCAGCGCGGCGGCGAACCGGTAGCCGTCGCCGGTCGTCCCCATCTGCGGGTAGCTGCGGCCGCCGCTGGCGAGGATTGCGCGGCTTGCGGTGAGCGGCCCCGCGGGCGTCTCGGCAAGGAAGCCTTCGCGCTCGCGGCGCAGCGCCGTCACCGGCCGGCCGCAGTGGAGCGCCACGCCCGCGGCCTCGGCGCGCCGCAGGAGCGCGGCGAGCACGTCGGCCGCGCGATCCGACACCGGGAAGACCTTTTCGAGCGCTTCCGCCTTGAGCGGCACGCCGGCCGCCTCGAGCTCGGCGCGCAGGGCCGCGGGCGGATAGGCGCGCAGCGCGTGGCGCAGCCAGCGGCCGGCGGCGGCGCCGTAGGCGGCCTCGAGGGCGGGGCCCGTCACCGTGG
Source organism: bacterium (assembly GCA_016873475.1). Taxonomy (NCBI): domain Bacteria; species bacterium. The sequence goes on from VGXI01000020.1 coordinate 14,645, forward strand.
TCGTCAGGTTGCAGCGCCCGCCGCCGCTCACCAGGATCTTCGCGCCGGGACGCCGGTTCTTCTCCACGAGGATGACCCTGCGCCCGCGCTCCGCGGCGCAGCGCGCGGCGAGCAACCCCGCGGCGCCGGCGCCCACGACGAGCAGGTCGCAGTCCGCCGCCATCCCCGGCTCAGCGCCGCGCCCAGTTGGCGCGCCCGTTGCCGTTGCCGCCCTTGCCGCGCTCGCTGACGCGCGGAAAGGGCCGGCCTTCGAAGCGGCAGCGGAAGCGCTCGCGGTTCTCGCGCAGGAAGTCCTGCAGCCAGGGTCCCGGCTCGACCTTGAGGCCCCGGCACTTGATCACGACCGGCTGGCCGCCCTCCCCCGCCAGGTGGAAGAAGACCTCCTGCGGCCCCGGGTGCGCGCGCAGTTCGCGCTCGAGCTGGGCCACCCAGTCCGGCGCGAAACCGGCGCTGAAGTGCAGGTGCATCTTGCCCGGCCAGGCGCCGAGCGCCTCGTCGACGGTGTAGGCGCGGTCGAGCAGGAGCTTCGCCTCGCCGGACTCCTGCAGGCTCGTCTTGCCCTCGAAGCCGAGGATGGCGTCCACCGCGAGCTGGCGCCCGCACAGCTCGTAGACCGAGCCGAAGACGACCACCTCGTAGCTGCCGAGGAAGTCCTCGACCGTGAGGAAGGCCATCGGGCGCTCCTTGCTGTCCAACTTCTGTTTGAGCGCGGTGACGATGCCCAGCGTCCGCACCTCGCTGCGGTCGGGGCAATCCTTGAGGCTCTCGGCGTTCTGCAGGGGCAGGGCGAGGATCGTCGGCCGCAGGGCGTCCAGCGGGTGCCCGGAGACGAAGAAGCCGAGCACCTCCTTCTCCTTGGCGAGGCGCTCGCGCGGCTCCCACTCGGGGAGCTTCCCCACCTTCTTGCGCACGCGCTGGACTTCCTCGGCGCCGAGGGCGGCGAGCAGGTTCATCTGCCCGGCCTCGCGCTCCTTCTGGCGGCTCGCGCTGGCCGCCATCGCCTCCTCGAGAGCCGCGAAGAGGCTCGCGCGGCCCGGGCCGAGGGCGTCCAGGGCGCCGGCCATGATCAGGCTCTCGAGCACCTTCCTGTTCACCTTGCGCAGGTCCAGCGCCTCGCAGAAGGCGTAGAGATCGGTCAGGGCCTCCGGCGTCTCGCGCCGGGCGCGCACGATCTCCTCGATCGCGCCGTGGCCGACGTTCTTCACGGCGCCCAGCCCGAAGTAGATGCGCCCCTCGTGCACGCGGAACTCGTCGTGGCTGATGCGCACGTCCGGCGGCACCACCTCGATGTCGTGGTTGCGGCACTCGTTCATGAAGACGACGATGCGGTCCGTCGCGTTCATCTCCGAGCTCATGCAGGCGGCCAGGTACTCGGCCGGATGGTGCGCCTTCAGGTAGGCCGTCTGCATGCTGATCATCGCGTAGGCCGCCGAGTGGCTCTTGTTGAAGCCGTAGCCGGCGAAGTAGGCGAGCAGGTCGAAGATCTCCGTCGCCTTGGCCTCCGCGTAGCCGCGCTCGGCGGCGCCGGCGACGAAGAGCCGCTTCTGCTCGGCCATCGCCTCGGCCTTCTTCTTGCCCATCGCGCGGCGGAGCACGTCGGCCTGGCCGAGCGTGAAACCGGCCATCCGCGAGGCGATCTGCATCACCTGTTCCTGGTAGACGATGGCGCCGTAGGTCTCGGCGAGGATCGGCTCCAGGTCCGGGTGCGGGTAGGCGATCGGGGTGCGCCCGCGCTTGCGGTCGATGAAGTCGTCGACCATGCCGCCGCCGATCGGACCCGGCCGGAAGAGCGCGTTCGTCGCGACGATGTCGTTGAACTCGGTGGGCTGGAGCCGGCGCAGGATGTCGCGCATGCCGGCGCTCTCGAGCTGGAAGGTGCCGACCGTGTCGGCCGCGCGCAGCAGCTCGAAGCTGAGCGGGTCGTCCAGCGGGATGTCCCGCGCCGCCAGGCGTTCCGCCGGCGGGCGCCCCTCGTTGATGAAGCGCAGAGCGTCCTCGATCACGGTCAGCGTGCGCAGGCCGAGGAAGTCCATCTTCAGCAGGCCGATGGCCTCGCACATCGCCATGTCGTACTGCGTGGTGACTTCGCCCTTGTTGTTCAGGTAGAGCGGCACGTGCTCGACGAGCGGATCGGGCGTGATGATCACGCCCGCCGCGTGCGTGCTCGCGTGGCGGGTGAGGCCCTCGAGCGTGAGCGCGTACCTGATGAGATCGGCGGTGGGCCAGGGTTCGTTCGTCGCCGCGAGCGCCGCCAGGTCGGCGTTCTGCTTGAGCGCCTGCTCGAGCGTGACGCCCAGCGTGTCGGGCACGAGCTTGGCGACCTTGTCCACCTCGCCGAAGGGGATCTTGAGCACGCGGCCGACGTCGCGGACCACGGCGCGCGCCTTCATCGTCCCGTAGGTGATGATCTGGCAGACGTTCGCCTTGCCGTACTTGGCCGTGACGTAGTCGATCACCTCGCCGCGGCGCACGTAGTCGAAGTCGATGTCGATGTCCGGCAGCGAGACGCGCTCCGGGTTGAGGAAGCGCTCGAAGAGGAGCCCGTGCGCGAGCGGGTCGATGTCCGTGATCCCCAGCGCGTAGCAGACCAGGCTGCCGGCGGCCGAGCCGCGGCCGGGGCCGACGGCGATCCCGCGTTCCTTGGCGGCGTGGATGAAGTCGCGCGTGATGAGGAAGTAGCCCGGAAAGCCCATGCGCCCGATGATGTCCAGCTCGTAGTCGAGGCGCTCGCGCTGGGCGGGCGTGGGCTCGCCGTAACGCGCCGCGAGGCCGGCGCGAGCGAGGTCGGCCAGGTAGCGATCCGCGTTCGGGTAGTCCTCCGGCAGCGGGAAATCGGGCAGGCAGCTGGCGCCCAGCGGCAGCTCGAGCCGGCAGGCCTCGGCGATGGCGAGCGTCGCGTCCAGGGCCTCCGGCAGGTCCGCGAAGCGCTCGCTCATCTCCTCGGCGGTCTTGAGGTAGAGCTCCTCGCTGCCGATGTGGAAGTGGTTGTCGTCGATGTCCCCGCCGGTGTTGATGCACAGGAGCACCTCGTGCGCCTTGTGGTCCCCGCGCTCCAGGTAGTGGCAGTCGTTGGTGGCGACCAGCGGCAGGCCGGTGCGCCGCGCGAGGTCCACGGCGCGCTCGCGGATCACGTCCTCCTCGGCGAGCCCGTGGTGCTGGATCTCCAGGTAGAAGTTGCCCGGCCCGAAGATGGCCGCCAGTTCGCGGGCGCTGCGCTCGGCCTCGGCCAGGTTGCCGGCGGCGAGCAGCCGGTTCACCTCGCCCGACATGCAGGCGCTGGTGGCGATGAGCCCCCGGCTGTGCGCCCGCAGCAGCTCCCGGTCCAGGCGCGGTTTGTAGTAGAAGCCTTCGAGGTAGGCGTAGCTGGAGAGCTTGACCAGGTTCTTGTAGCCCTCCAGGTCCTTGACCAGGAGCAGCAGGTGGTTGATCTCGGTCTGGCCGCGCCCACCCCCGCGGGCGCGGCGGTCGCCCCGGGTCGTGTAGGCCTCCAGCCCGAGAATGGGCCGGATCCCGGCCGCCTGCGCGGCCAGGTAGAAATGGATCGCCCCGAAGAGGTTGCCGTGGTCGGTCAGGGCCAGGGCTGGCATCCCGTACTCGACGGCCCGCGCCACCAGCTTCTTGATCGGAATCGCCCCGTCCAGCAGGCTGAAGTCGCTGTGGTTGTGCAGGTGGACGAAGGGGCGGCTGGCCATCGGGCGGGGCTTCCTTTCGGCGGCGGAGGCTCTCCCCACTCTAGCCGCTCGCGCCCCGCGGCGCCAGGGCCGGCCGCCGGCCCGGCCGACTCCGGCCGGCTGCCGCTTTCGTATTGCGGAGGCGCCGGCCCTGTGCTAAGTTATGCCGCCTCAGCGAATTGTCCGCCTCCGCCTGGAGCGGCACGCACGCATCCCCCGTCAGCCGTCTTCGCCGGAGCGCAGGGAGGGGCCTTCCATGTTGAGCCAGATGCGCCAGGGGCAGTTCATCAAGACCATCCTCTGGATCGTCGTCGTCACCTTCATTGCCACGATGATCTTCGTCTGGGGCGCCGATCTCCAGGGCGCTGGCTGTGGCAACCGAGCTCCCCAGGGCCAGCAGTGGGCCGGCAAGGTGGGCGATCGCGGCCTCAGCCTGGCCGAGTACGACCGCCGGCTGCGCCAGGCGGTCAGCCAACTCGCCCAGGGCCGCGAACCCGGCCAGGTGATCAGCGAGGACGAGCGCCTGCGCGTCGCCGATCAGGTCTTCGAGCAGATGGTCAGCGAGCTGCTCTTCCAAATGGAGATCGAGCGCCTGGGTCTCAAGCCCAGCGACGAGGAGATCGGCGACGTCCTCGTCTCCGACCCGCCGGAGATCCTCGTCCAGCAGTTCCGCGACCAGAACGGCAACTTCGACCGCAACGCCTACAAACTGGCGCTCCAGAATCCGAGCATCGACTGGAAGCCCTTCGAGGACTACGTTCGCGCCAGCCTGCCGGCCGAGCGCCTGCAGCAGATGCTGATGAGCGCCGTCCACGTCGGCGAGGGCGACGTGAGGCAGGAGTACGAGCGCCGCTTCCGCAAGCTGACCGTGCTCTACGCGGGCCAGGCCTGGCGCGAGGTGAAGCTCGACACGGAGACCCCCACCGACGAGGTGCTGCGCGCCCACTTCGAGCAGCATCAGGACAAGTTCAAGCTCGAGGAGCGCTACCGCATCGAGGCCGTGCGCATCTCCCGGGCACCCAGCGCGGCCGATGAGGCCTACGTCCGCGGGCGCCTCGAGGCCCTGCGCCAGGAGATCGTCGGCGGCGGCCGGCCTTTCGAGCAGATGGCCAAGGAGTGGAGCCAGGATCTCGCCAACGCCGAGCTGGGCGGCGACCTCGGCTGGTTCGGCCGCGGCCGCATGGATCCCGCCTTCGAGACGGCGGCCTTCGCGCTCACCGAAGGCGCGGTCAGCCAGCCCGTGCGCAGCAGCTTCGGCTACCACCTGATCAAGGTGGACGGCAAGCGCCGCGAGACGGGCGCCGAGGAGGTCTCGGCGCGGCACATCCTGCTGCGCGTCGAGCCCAGCTACGCCACCCTCGACAGCCTGAACGCCCTCAGCGATTCGCTCTACACGAAGGCCGAGGCCGGCAAGTCCCTCGGCGCCGCCGCCCGCGCGCTGGGTCTGGCGGTGGTCAGCCCGCCGCCCTTCGGCAAGCGCGAGTCCATCGCCGGCTTGGGCTTCAACAGCGCCGTCAAGGCCAAGGTGGAGCGGCTGAAGGCGGGCCAGATCAGCCGCGCCTTCCAGGCCCGCGACGCCGACTACCTCGTGCAGCTCCTCGAGCTGCTGCCGGCCGGCGTCGGCGACTTTGCCGGCCGGCGCGAGGAGGTCCTGCGCGTCTGGCGCGAGGATCGGCAGCGCCAGGTCGCGCGCCAGCAGGCGACCGCGCTCAAGACCGCCATCGACAGTGGCCGCAGCCTGCGCGACGCCGCCGCCCAGCTCGGGCTGGCCGCCGTGCAGAGCGAGCCCTTCAGCCGGCGCGACTACGTGCCCGGCGTCGGCCGCGAGGGCGCCTTCCAGATCGCGGCCTCCCTGCTCAACCCGGGGCAGGTGAGCGGCGTCATCGAGGCCCAGGAGGGCGCCTACGTCCTCCAGGTCCTGGAGAAGCCGGCCTCCGACAAGCAGAACCTGGCGACGGAGACGCCGCGCATTCGCGAGCGCCTGCTCAGCGCCGCGCAGCAGCGCTACTTCATGAGCTGGATGGAGGGGCTCAAGAAGCGCTTCCCGGTCGAGGATTACCGGGACCGCTACTACAACTAGCCCCCGCGGGGGCCCTCACCTGGCGAGGCGGATCCGGCGGCGCCCGGGTCCGCCTCTTCGTTTGCGCTCGGCTGCGCCTGTGCGCCCGTCGGGGCGGCCTCGGCGGCCGGTCCTGCCGCGGCCTCCGCCCGCACGCGCGCGAGTTCGGCCTCGGCGTCGCGGTAGGGCGCCTCGGCGGCGGCCGGCGGCGGCGGCAGGGGCAAGCCCGACTCGCGATGGCGCGCGCCGGCCAGCGGCCGCTCGGCAGTCGGGGTCGCCGGCGGCTCGAGATTGCTGTAGAGCTCGCGCTTCAGCTCGCGGTTCGCGTCGCGCAGCTTGTTGTTGATCTGCCCGATCTGGCGGGCGATCTCCGGCAGACGGCGCGGGCCGAGCAGCACGAGGGCGGCGCCGAGGATGAGCAGCAGCTCGCTGCCGCCGATATCGATCAGCGCTACCATGACCACTTGAGGAGCTGGATCATCACCACGATGCCGACCGCCGACAGCAGATTGAAGGTGAGACTGAAGCCGAAGGTGAAGCTGAAGACCAGCAGGTCCACCGTGAAGGGCGTCAGCGTGAAGCTCTTGGCGTAGGTGAGCACATCGCGGGGCACGCCGTCCGGCAGGACGAGGCCCAGCAGCTCGCCCAGCAGGGTCCCCACGGCGATGCCGAGGAGGATGCTGAGCACGATCGTGCGGAAGGACTTCCGATGAAGGGCCATCGCCTCACCTCGCGGGCCGGGGCTCAGGGCTCCGGCCAGTGGTACTCTTCCCAATCATGCCCCAGGATCAGAGTCGCGTCCAGCAGGAGATCCTCGCGGCGCTGGACGATCACCGGCACCCCCCCCATCCGCTCCGCCAGGGCGCGCACGGCGGCGAGGCCGCCCTCGCGACCGCTGCGCAGGATGAGGAGGGTCTCCGGGAAGGGCCAGGCGGGGGCATTGGTCTTCTCGAGGGCGTCCACCCCCCAGCGCCGCAGCGCCTCGCCCTGGTCGAGCGCGAGCCGGTTGACGCCCGTCGCGTTGAGCACCTGCAGACGCAGCGGGATAGCCGGCAGGACGTCCAGCTGCTCACCGGCCCGCGTGGGTGCGGGCGCCGTCGTCTCGGCGGGCGCGCGCTCCCGGCCCCAGCGCCAGACGCGCGCGAGGCCCGCGGTCAGCGGCGGCAGGTAGCGCAGGCCGAGGGAGATGACGAGCAGGGCGAGCGCCGCGATCAGGAGCCAGCGCCCCTTGCCGGCGGCGCCTGCGGCGCGACGGGCAGCGCTCATCTCAGGCCGTCGCGTCCGCGGCGAGCGCGGCCGCGAGGCGCGCGAAGCTCTCGGCCGGGTCCTCGGGCACGATGCGCAGGCCGCCCACGGTGGTCATGAAGTTCGTGTCGCCGCCCCAGCGCGGCAGCAGGTGCACGTGCAGGTGGCCGGGGATGCCGGCGCCGCCGGCGACGCCGAAGTTGATGCCGAGGTTCATCCCCTCGGGTCGGTAGGCCCGGCGCAGCGCCGCCTCGACGCGGGCGAGCAGCGGGGTCAGCTCGGCGAGGGCCGCCGCCGGCAGCTCGCCCAGCCAGCTCTTGTGCGTGCGGCTGATCAGCATCACCCCCCCGCTGCAGTAGGGATAGGCGTTCAGGGCCAGGTACCAATGCTCGCCGGCGAGGAGCTGATCGTCCGGCTGCTCGGCGAGACGGCAGAAGACGCAGCCCGTCTCGCGCGCGCCCTCGACCACGTACTGGCGCCGCCAGGGCGTGAAGAGGAAGTCCATCTAGTCCCTCCCGGCCAGGCGCGCCTCGAGCGTCGCCAGTTGCTCGCGGTCGTTGATCCCCGCGATCTCCGCCGGGTCCACGCAGCGATGGGCCGCGATGCGCTCGCCCTGCCCGCGCAGGATGGCCAGCGTGTCGGTGAGGTAGTACTCGCCCTGGTCGTTCTCGGGCCGCAGGGCGTCCAGGGCCGCGCGCAGCGCCGGCAGGCGGAAGCAGTAGATGCCCGAGTTGATCTCGCGCACGGCGCGCTCGGCCGCGCTGGCGTCCCGGTGCTCGCGGATGGCGAGCAGGTCGCCCGCCGCGTCGCGCAGGATGCGCCCGTAGCCGGTGGGATCGGCGAGTTCCGCCGTCAGCACGGTGGCCGCCGCCTGCCGGGCGCGGTGCGCGGCGAGCAGGTCGCTCAGGGTCCCGGGCCGGATGAGCGGCACGTCCCCGGCCAGCACGACGAGATCGCCCGCGAGATCGGCCAGCGCCGGCCGCGCCACCTGGGCCGCATGGCCCGTGCCGTGCTGTTCGGCCTGGAGGACGAAGCGCAGATCCCCCACCCCGTCGGCGGCCAGGCTCGCCTCGACGCGCTCGGCCTGATGGCCGACCACGATCACCTGCGGCGTCAGGCCGGCCGCGCGCGCGGCGGCGATCACCCAGTGGAGCAGCGGCCGGCCCTGCAGGGTGTGCAACACCTTGGGCAGGTCGCTCTTCATGCGCGTGCCCTTGCCGGCGGCGAGGATCAGGGCGGCGCCGCTCGCGCCGCCCTCTGCCCGCAGACCAGCGGGGGTCTCAGAAGAGGAGGGTCTCATGCACGGCCTCCTTCGTCACGGCGAACACCAGGTTGTCGATGAGGCGCGTGCGGCCCAGGCGGACGGCGCCGGCGATGAGCAGGCGCCCGGGCTCGGGCACGCGCGCTGGCGGCGCGAGCGTCTCCGGATCGACGACCGCGAAGTACTCGGGCGCGACGCCCGGCGCCAGCGCCAGGAGGTCGCGACCGATGGCGGCCAGGCGCGCCGGGTCGCGCTCGCCGGCGGCGAGTGCCGCCCCGGCCGCCGCGAGGGCGCGGTTGAGCGCGATCGCCTGCGCGCGCTCTGCGGGCGAGAGGTAGCGATTGCGGCTGCTCAGCGCAAGCCCGTCCGCCTCGCGGCGCGTGGGCGCCAGGCGGAGGCGCAGCGGGAAGTGCAGGCTGTCCACGAGGCGCTTCACGATGAGGGCCTGCTGGGCGTCCTTCTGGCCGAAGATCGCCTCGTCCGGCTCGACGAGATTGAACAGGCGCGCGAGCACGTTCGTGACGCCGTCGAAATGCCCCGGCCGGCTGGCGCCGCAAAGAACGTCCAGACCCCAGCCGACGCTGACCCGCGTGCTGTCGCCGGGCGGGTAGATCGTCTCCGCGGCCGGCACGAAGCAGGCGACGGGGCCCAGCGGCGCCAGCGCCGCCAGATCCGTCTCGAGGTCGCGCGGGTAGGCCGCGAAGTCCTCGCCGGGCGCGAACTGCGCCGGGTTGACGAAGATCGACACGAGCAGGCGGTCTGCCTGCGCGAGGGCCAGGCGCGCGAGGTCGAGGTGCCCCTCGTGCAGGGCGCCCATCGTCGGCACGAAGCCGAGCCTGAGCCCTTCGGCGCGCAGGACGCGCCGCCAGGCGCGCAGCTCGGCGACGCTGCGCAGGAGCAGGGGCCTGGTCACCGGGCGCCTCCGCCGCGCTCGCCCTTCGCCGGCGGCGGCTCGGCCGCGAAGCGCTGCGCGGCGCTCGGGAAGGTGCCCGCGCGCACTTCCTCGGCGTAGGCGCTGACCGCGGCGCGGATGGCGCCCTCGATCTCCGCGTAGCGTTTGACGAAGCTGAGCTGCGTCTCGCCGTAGCCGAGCAGGTCGTGGAGAACGAGGATCTGCCCGTCGCAGTGCTCGCCCGCCCCGATGCCGATCGTCGGCACGGGGACGGCCGCGCTGATCTCGCGGGCCAGGGTCCAGGGGATACCCTCGAGCACCAGCGCGAAGACGCCGGCCGCGGCGAGGGCGCGCGCCTCCTCCAGGAGCCGCGCCGCCGCTGCCGGCTCGCGGCCCTGGACGCGGTAGCCGCCGAAGGCCAGCACGCTCTGCGGCGTCAGGCCGAGGTGCCCCATCACGGGAATCCCAGCCGCGAGGATGGCCTCGATCGCGGGCAGCGTGCGCAGGCCGCCCTCGAGCTTGACGCCCTCGGCGCCCGCCTCCTTGACGAAGCGGCCGGCGTTCTCCAGCGCCTGCGCCGGGCTCACCTGGTAGCTCATGAAAGGCATGTCGGCGACGACCAGCGCCCGCCGCGCGCCGCGGGCGACCGCCGCCGTTAGCACGAGCATCTCGGTCATCGTCACGGGCAGGGTCGAGTCGTAGCCGAGCACCACGTTCGCCGCGCTGTCGCCGACGAGGACGATGTCCACGCCGGCCTGGTCGAGGATCCGCGCGCTGGGGTGGTCGTAGGCGGTGAGGGCGACGATTCTCTCGCCCTTCGCCTTCATCGCCGCCAGCTGCCGCGGCCCGATCTTCTTCGTCGTCATCAGGGCTCCCAGTTGGGCACGTAGTAGAGCGTGCCCTCGAAGGGGGTCAGGATGCGCCGCACGAGGTCTTCGAAGTGCTCGGGGTGGGCCACGAAGTTGACGTTGTCCGTGTTCACCACGAGCAGCGGCGACTCGCGGTAGTGGAAGAAGTAGTGGTTGTAGGCCTCGGCGAGGGTGGCCAGGTAGCGGGGCTCGATGTCCTTCTCCATGCGCCGGCCGCGGCGGGCGATGCGCTCGAGCAGGCTCTCGACGCTGGCCTGCAGGTAGACGACCAGCTCGGGCCGCGGCACGCGGGGCGCGAGCACGCCGGCCACCTGCTTGTAGAGCGCCAGCTCTTCGTCGCTCAGCGTGATGTTGGCGAAGATGAGGTCCTTCGCGAAGTGGTAGTCCCCCACCACGCGCCGCTGGAAGAGCTCGCCCTGGAGCAGTTCCTGCTGCTGGCGGAAGCGCGAGAGCAGGAAGAACATCTGCGTCTGGAAGGCATAGCGCGCCGGGTCGGCGTAGAAGCTGGCGAGGAAGGGGTTCTCCTCGACGGCCTCCAGGTTGAGCCGCGCGTCGAAGCGCTCGGCGAGCAGGCGGGCGAGGCTGGTCTTGCCCACGCCGATCACGCCCTCGACGACGAGGTAGCCGGGGAGCTGCCCCCTAGCCGCGCTCGGCCGTGCACCCATCGGCAGGCTCCTGGTCGTCAAGTCGCCACCACCCTTCGGCGCACCCGGCGGGCGGCGCGAGCCGCGTCACCGGCTGCGACTCGCCGAGGGCGGCCAGCATCTCGTCCACGCGGCGCCCGGAATCGGGGTGCCGCCAGTGGGGCTTCAGCTCGGCCAGGGGCGCGAGCACGAAGCGGCGCCGCGCCAGCCCGGGGTGCGGCAGGCAGAGCCCCGGCCGGGCGCAGCGCAGGTCGTCGTAGTAGAGCAGGTCGATGTCCAGCACCCGCGGCCGGCGCGGCCCGCCCGCGGGCCGACCGGCCGCCCGCTCCAGGGCCTGGCAGCCCGCGAGGAGGCGCTCGGGCCTCAGCGCGCACTCGCCCAGCGCGCAGAGGTTCAGATAGCGCGGCTGCGGCTCCCCCACCTCCACGGGCGCCGTCTCGTAGAGGCTACTCACGCGCAGGCCCGTCAGGAGCCCGCCCTCCAGGCCGCGCAGCGCGGCGGCGAGCTGCTCCCGGCGATCGCCGAGGTTGCTGCCGAGCGAGAGCGCCACCTCCGCGTTCACGCGGAGCGCTCCCGGTACAGTCGCACCTCGACCTCGCGGCAGGTGTTGGGGAAGGGCAGGTTCATCTTGCGCAGGGAGACGCCGACGCCGACGAGACGCGGGAAGCGCTGGAAGAGCCCGTCGATCAGCTGCTGCGCCAGATGCTCGAGCAGCCGGCAGCGGCGGCCGCCGGCGAGCCGCTGGGCGGCGACGTAGATCTCCTCGTAGCTGACGGTGTCGGCGAGCTCGTCGCTGGCGGCCGCCTCGCCGAGGTCGAGCGCGAGGTCGAGGTCCAACAGCAGGCGCTGGCCGATCTGCCGTTCGGGGTCCGAGGCGCCGTAGTAGCCGTAGACGATGATGTCGCGCAGGCGAATGCTGTCCATGAAAATCCTTGGCCGACAAGCAATTGCGCCCGCGAGCCACCGGAGGGGCGGCGGCGGCGCAGGCGCAGACTAGGGGCGGGGGACCCGAGTGTCAAGGCGGGGAAATCGCCGCCGGGGGCCTGCGGCGATCCGGAATCAGCGGCCGCGCAGGCGCAGGGCCGGCGGCGGCAGGAGGCCGCGCGCAGCCGGCTGCCCCGCCGCCGCGGGATGCAGATAGCGCCCGCGCTCGGCGGCGGGCTTGTCGGCCTCGACGGCCAGGGGGTGACGCCGGGCCCAGGCATCCTGGCGCAGGCCCGTGAGCTGCCAGCAGACCTTGAGCCCCGGCGTGCCGCCGGCGATGGCGAAGCGGCCGCCCGCCAGTTCCGCGGCCACGTAGACCGGCGCGTAGCCGCCGACGCAGGTGAGCTGATAGCGGAACTCGCCGGCCAGGGCCGCGACGTAGGGCGGCAGCTCCACCCAGGCCCGCCCTTCGGCGTCCAGCCGCACGCTGCCGTCGTAGACGCACTTCAGGCCGTCGCTGAGAACGGCGGCCTGGCTCAGGGCGCGGCCGGCCGGGTCGAGCGGGTGGTCCACGCGCATGGCCAGCCCGCCAGAGTACACGAGCCCATCCACCTGGATGTCGCCGAGGAAGTAGCCGGCGTAGTTCGCCGTGCCGCCGGCGGCGTAGCCGAGGACGCCCACGTTGATCTCGCTGCCCTGAGCGTCGCCGGTCGTGCCGTAGGCGTAGCCGCCCGTCCCGCTCGTCGCGTGGCCGTAGACTCCGTAGTAATCGCCGGCGCTGGTCCCTTCGCTGCGGGCCCAGATGCCCAGGTAGCCGCCGAGGAACTGGCCGCCGACGCCGTAGGCCTCGCTGGGCACGGCGATCCCCTCGACGCCGATGTAATCGGTCTGGCCCGTGGCCGTGACTTCGCCGAGGATGGCGTCGCCGGCGGCCGCGCTGGCGACGAAGAGGCGATCGGGCGCCGTCGTGCCCAGGCCCAGGCTGCTGCCGCTCTGGTACAGGGCCGAGTTGCCGATGGCCGCCGCGCCCGTGAAGCGCGGCAGGTAGTTCGCCGCGCCGCTGCCCGCGATGCCGCCCCCGCCGCCCGTGGCGCCGATGGTGATCGTGTTCGCCGCGTCGTCGGAGCTGATCGTCACGTTCGCGCCGGCGACGAGGTCGATGTTGCCGCCGTCGTTGCTCACGCCATCGAGACTCGAGAGGATCGCCGGCCCGATGTCGGCAGCGCTCACGCTGCCGTCGGCCAGTTCGGCCGTGCCCACGGCGCCGTCCGCGATGGCCGCGGCGCCGACCGCCCCATCGGCGAGCTTGGCGGCGGTCACGGCGCCGCCGGCCAGCTTGGCCGCGCCCACGGCGCCGTCGGCGAGCTTGGCCGCGCCCACGGCGGCATCGGCGAGCTTGGCGGCGGTCACGGCGGCATCGGCGAGCTTGGCGCTCGTCACCGCACCGTCGGCCAGGGCCACGCTGTCCACGCTGCCCGGACCGAGGCCGCCCGCGTTGAGGGCGACGTCGGCCGTCGCCGCATGCAGCGCGTAGGCCGTCGAACCGAGCGGGATCGCGGCCAGCTCTTCCCCGCCCACGCTGAGCGCGAGCTCGCGCACGGCCCCCGTGGTGAAGATGCCCGGCGGCAGCGCGGCCTGGCCGCCGCCGTCGTTGGCGCCCAGCAGCAGGCTGACCACGCCGTCCACGGGCGTCACCACGTAGATGGCGCTCCACAGCGGCGCCCCGTAGGCGTCGCGCAGGCTGAAGGTGACCGGCGTGCCGGCGGCGATCGGCGCTCCGGCCGCATCGGTGAGGATGCCCTGGAAGGGCATCGTGGCGGGCGGGCCTGCGGCCGCGGGCGCGGCTGCGAGCAGGCAGACGGCGACGAGCAATGGGCGCGCGTTCATCGATTCCTCCCTGACCCGCCGGCGGCGGGCCCTGCGCGCGCTCGCGCGCGCGCTCGCTTCAGTCGAGCAGCACGAGCTTGCGCGTGGCGGCGAGCCCCGGTGCCTCCGCGCGGACGAAGTAGACGCCCGCCGCGACCCGCGCGCCGCGCTCGTCCTCGCCCCGCCAGGTGAAGCGGGCGAGGCCGGGCGCGACGGCGCCCTCGTGCAGGCGGCGCACAAGGCGCCCCTGGACGTCGAAGATGCGCAGGCTCGCCGCCGCCGCGCGCGGCGCGGCGAGGGCGATCAGCGCCCCTTCGGCGCGGCGGCAGGGATTGGGCTGCGCCGGCCAGAGCGCGAAGGCCGCGAGGCCGGCGGCAAACTCGGCGGCGATCGCGCCGCGCTCCGCGGCGAGATAGGCCGCATCGCCAGCGAGCAGATGCCAGCGGCGTGACGCGGCGCCGCCGGCGATCCGACCCCGGATCTCGGGCGCGGCAGACAGCGGGATCTCGGCCAGCGTGACCGCGTCGATGGCGACGAGCGACCAACCCGCGGGCAGCGCGCCCGCGAGCAGACCCGCGATGCGGAAGTCGGCGCCGACCTGGTCGCTATCCAAGCGGAGCCGCCAGCGCTCGCCGCTGCCGCCGAGGGCGCGGTAGTCGCAGGCCAGTCGCGCGCCCGCCCCGTCCAGCCAGGCGAGGCTGAGCTTGCCCGCGGGGGGCGCCGGCGGCTCGCCGTAGTCGAAGGTCTCGCGCGCAGCGCTCGCGCCCAGGCGCTGACCGCAGCGGGCGCGCGAGCTGCCGACGCGGCCCGTCGTCGCGCGCAGCTGCAGGCTCCAGCCGGCCTCCCCTTCGGCAAGACCGGGCGCCGGCAGGGGCGGCCCGGGGGGCGCTTCCTGCGGGCTCGCGGGAATGCGCAGGGCGAGCGGCCCCTCCCCCGCGTTCTCGACCCAGAAGGCCTCCCCCGGCGCGATCGTGGCCAGCTCTCCGCTCGCCGCGTCGGCGTAGT
>VGXI01000021.1 GCA_016873475.1 bacterium
GCGCCGGCCCTGGTTCCGCCTCGGCGCTGACCTCGGCCGGCCGGGACACGGTGAAGGCCTCGAAGTCGCTCGCTGCCTCGCTGCTCGCCGGCGGCGCCGGGACCGCCGGCTCCTCGGGGCGGGTGATCATCAGCTGCTCGATGTCCTCGGGGCGCGCGCGCGGGATGAGCGAGCGCGAGCTCGGCTCGAGCACGGCCGCCGGGCGCGCCACCTCGGGTGTGGCCGTCGGGCGCGCCCGCTCGGACCCGGGCGCAGGCAGCGGCCGGTCGGCGGGCGGCGCCGGGGGTTCCGTGAGCGGCACTTCGAACTCGCGCGCGCTGGCGCGCAGCCGCGCGGCCACTTCGCCCCGGCCTTCCCGCTCCTCGAGTTCGGCCAGCTGGAGCGTGCTGCGCCGGGCCCGCTCCTTCTCGCCGAGTCGCGTGTAGGTGGCCGAGACGAACTCGAGCACGGGTCGGCTGCTGGACTGGAGGCTTTCGGCCTGCCCGAGCAGCTCGAGCAGCGACTTGCGCGGGCAGGCACTGTCCTCGGCGTAGAGGCGCAGCGCCTCGAACATCTTGTCGGCGCCATCGGTGAGGAAGCCCTGGCGGGTCTTCAGTTCGCCCAGCACCCAGATCGCGTCGCGCTGCTCGGGCTCGAGCCGCAGCACCTTCTTGCAGAGCGCCGCGCCGTTGCTGTACATGCCCAGCTCGCGATAGGCTTGGATGCCCCGCATGAAGCTGGCAATGGCCTCGGCCTGGCGGCCGCTCTTCAGGAGGATGTCGCCGATCTGATTGTGATAGGCGGGCTGGGATTCCTCCACGCTGACGAGCTTCTCGAGTACGGCGAGCGCGTCGTCCCAGGAGGATTCCTGGAGAGCCAGGCTGAGGTTGCGCTTCAACTCCTGGATGCGGCTCAAGGACTCTCCTTTCCCGAGCACAGGAACCCCTACGCCTAGACAGGTTCGCCGGCGGATCAGCAAGGGCTATTCCAGGGCTGGGCGGGGGGAACGATGCGCCAAACAACAACACGACAACGGCTTGAACCGCCACTCCGGCCCCGGGACAGAACTTCCCCGCCCTCCCGGCGCGCCAGAATCTGCCCGGTCGATTGCAAAATGGGTGAGCGGTAATCTCTGCCTTACGTGATTTCTAGCGGACGATCGCGGCACTCCTCCGGCGCGAAGGCGAGACGCCGCCCGGCGGCGAAGACGAGGCGCGCCGAGGGGAAGCCGATGTGATAGGGCAGTTCCCGGTAGTCGGCGGCGTCGTGGAGGATCAGGTCGGCCCGCTTGCCGGGCAGCAGGCTGCCTGTCTCGCGGCCCTCGCCGCAAGCCCAGGCGGCGTTGTGCGTCGCCGCGCAGAGGGCCTCGGCGGGGGAGAGGCGCAGGGCGCTCGCCGCCAGGGCGAGCACGAGGCCCATCGACTCGCAGCAGCTCGAGCCCGGGTTGTAGTCGGTGGCCAGGGCCACGGCCGCGCCGGCGTCGACGAGGCGCCGCGCGGGGGCGAACTGCGTGCTCGCGAGGCCGAGGCTGGTGGCCGGCAGGAGCACGGCCACCGTCGGCGCCGCCGCCAGGGCGGCGATGTCGCGCTCGGCCATTGCGATCAGGTGCTCGGCGCTCACGGCGCCCAGGCCAGCGGCCAGGGCCGCAGCGCCGTAGCCAGGCGCGATCTCGTCGGCGTGCAGCTTGGCCCCCAGGCCCAGGGCCTGCGCCGCCCGGAGGAGGCGTTCGCTCTCGGCGAGGGTGAAGACCGTCGGCTCGCAGAAGACGTCGGCGAAGCGCGCGATCCCCTGCGCGGCGACGGCCGGCAGCCAGACGCCGACGATCTCCTCCACGTAGTCCGCGCGGTCCGCGCGCCGCTCGGGCGGGATCTCATGGGCGCCGAGGAAGGTGGGCACCAGCCTGACCGCCAGTTCCTCCGCGAGGCCGGCGATCAGGCGCAGCCCTCTCAGCTCCTGCTCGAGATCCAGGCCATAGCCGGTCTTGACTTCGATGGTGGCGCTGCCGGCCAGCAGCATGCGCTTCAGGCGCGGCCGGCTCAGCGCGAGCAGCTCCTCGTCGCTGCGGCAGCGGAAGTCGGCGACGCTCGCGTGGATACCCCCGCCGGCGGCGGCGATCTCCAGGTAGGGCCGCCCCGCCACCCGCAGCGCGAACTCCTCGTAGCGGTAGCGCCCGAAGAGGGCGTGCGTGTGCGGGTCCACGTAGGCCGGCGTCACGAGGGCGCCGCCGGCGGCGATCTCCAGGCAGTCGGGCGCGGGCTCGCAGGCGGCCAGCACGGCGGCCTCCGGGCCGGCAGCGAGAATGCGGCCGCCGGCGGCGGCCAGTGCACCTTGGGCGACGAGCCCCAGCTCCCCCAGCGCAGCCCCGCGCCGTGGCCCCTCCGGCCCCGCGAGGGTCGCGAGCTGGCCGATGCCCCGGATGAGCAGTTCCGCCTTCGGCGCTGGCTTCATCGCAGGAGCGGCGTGCGCAGGCCGCGCTCGGCGGCCACCGCGAGGGCCTTGGGATAGCCCGCGTCCGCGTGGCGCATGACGCCCGTCCCCGGATCGCAAGTCAGCACGCGCTCCAGGCGCGCCGCGGCGGCCGGGGTGCCGTCGGCGACGATCACCATGCCGGCGTGGATCGAGTTGCCGATGCCGACGCCGCCGCCGTGGTGGAGGGACACCCAGGTCGCCCCGCCCACCGCGTTCAGCAGGGCGTTGAGCAGGGGCCAGTCGGCCACCGCGTCGCTGCCGTCCAGCATGCCCTCGGTTTCCCGGTAGGGGCTGGCCACCGAACCGCTGTCGAGATGGTCGCGCCCGATCACGATCGGCGCGCTGAGCTCGCCGCTCGCCACGAGCGCGTTGAAGGCGAGCCCGGCCTTTGCGCGCTCGCCGTAGCCCAGCCAGCAGATGCGGCTCGGCAGGCCCTGGTACTTGACCTTCTCGCCGGCGAGGCGGATCCAGCGCGCGAGGGCGGCGTCCTCCGGGAAGAGCTCCAGGATGGCGCGGTCCGTACGCGCGATGTCGGCCGGATCGCCCGAGAGCGCGGCCCAGCGGAAGGGGCCCTTGCCCTCGCAGAAGAGCGGGCGCACGAAGGCCGGTACGAAGCCGGGGAAGTCGAAGGCGCGCGGCTCGCCGCCCTTGACGGCGCCGCCGCGCAGGTTGTTGCCGTAGTCGAAGGCCACACTGCCGCGCTCCTGCAGGATCAGCATCGCGCGCACCTGCGCGGCCATCGAGGCGTAGGCGCGCCGCACGTGCGCCTCGGGGTCGCGCTCGCGCAGGGCGGCGGCCTCGGCGAGGGAGAGCCCGGCGGGGATGTAGCCATTCAGGGGGTCGTGCGCGCTGGTCTGGTCGGTCACCAGTTCCGGCGTCACCCCGCGCGCGACGAGAGCGGGGAAGATCTCGGCGACGTTGCCCAGGAGGCCCACGCTGAGCGCCTCGCCGCGCGCCTTGGCGGCCCGGCAGAGGGCGAGCGCCTCGTCCAGATCGCGGCTCTTGCGGTCGAGGTAGCGGTGCGCGAGGCGGCGGTCGATGCGCGCCTCGTCGACCTCGACGACGAGGGCGACGCCCTCGTTCATCGTCACGGCCAGGGGCTGGGCGCCGCCCATGCCGCCGAGGCCGCCGGTGAGGGTCAGCGTCCCCTTCAGCGTACCGCCGAAGTGCTGGCGCGCCGCCTCGGCGAGGGTCTCGTAGGTGCCCTGGAGGATGCCCTGCGTTCCGATGTAGATCCAGGAGCCGGCCGTCATCTGGCCGTACATCATCAGGCCCTGCTTCTCCAGCGCCCAGAAGTGCTCCCAGTTCGCCCAGGCGGGCACCAGCTGACTGTTGACGATCAGCACGCGCGGCGCGTCCGGGTGGGTGCGGAAGATGGCGACCGGCTTGCCCGACTGCACGAGCAGGGTCTCCTCACCCGTCAGTTCCGTGAGGGCCTTCACGATCGCCTCGAAGCAGGCCCAGTTGCGGGCCGCCTTGCCCGTGCCGCCGTAGACGACGAGCTCGGCCGGCTTCTCGGCCACCTCGGGATCGAGGTTGTTCATCAGCATGCGCAGGGCGGCCTCCTGCAGCCAACCCTTGCAATGGAGCGCGGCGCCGCGCGGCGCCTTGACCTCTCCGGGATGCAGCTCGAGCATCGCGACCCCTCTCTCTTCAGCGCTCCTGCGGCGCGCGCGGCGGCCACGGCCCGCGGCTGGCGGGTCTCAGGCGTCGGGTCGCGGCCGGGGACGGGAGACGTACCATGCGTGCAGCTCGCTCGCGAAGGCGGCTGCATCGAAACATAGTCGAGTCTCCACGGGAAGGGAACGCAAAAAGCGCTGTCCGTAGCCCTTGTGGACGAGACGGCTGTCGAGGAAGACGGCGAGCCCTTCGTCGCGTGCGCTGCGGATCAGGCGGCCGAAGCCCTGCTTGAAGCGCAGCACGGCCTCGGGCACCATGTAGGCGAGGAAGGGATCCTCCCCCGCGGCGGCCAGGCGCTCGCAGCGCGCCTCGACGAGCGGCTCGGTCGGCACCGCGAAGGGCAGGCGCGTGATGACGAGAATCGCCAGCGCCGCGCCGGGAAAGTCCACCCCCTCCCAGAAGCTGCTCGTGCCGAGGAGCAGCGCGCCGCGCCGGGCGCGGAAGCGCCGCGCGAGCGCGTCCCGGCTGACTCCGCTCTCCTGCCCGAGCAGCCGCTCGGGCGCGATGCCGCGCTCGAGGAGCCCGCGCCGGCAGCGCGCGAGCGCCTCGTAGCTCGTGAAGAGGACCAGCGTGTTCAGCGGCTGCGCGGTCGCGAGGCCGGCGAGCAGTTCGACGATCGCCTCCAGGTGCCCGCGCTGCCCGGGCTCCGGCAGGTAGGCGGGCAGCAGCAGCCGCGCCTGCGCCGCAAGGTCGAAGGGGCTCTCCAGCGCGAGCGCGTGCGCCTCGCGGCCGCTGGCGGCGAGCCCGATCTTGCCGCGGAAGTACTCGAAGCTGCCCTGCACGGTGAGCGTCGCGCTCGTGAGGACGAGGGCGACGAGCCGCTCGCGGAAGAACGCCCCCAGCTCGAGCGCGACGTCGACGGGGCTCGCCACCAGCTCCCGCGGCCCGCGCGCGTCGCCTTCGAGGTAGAAGACGAAATCCTCGCCCTCGGCGGCGAGCAGGAAATCCAGCCGCGCGCGCTGCTCCTCGAGCCCCCGCGCGAGCGCGGCCAGCGCTTCGGCCTCGGCGCGCGCTTCGGCCCCGTTCTCGCCCCGCGTCTCGAGGGCGTCCCCGAGCGCGCGCGCGCGCGCGGCAAGTTCACTCAGCACTGCCCGGAGCGCCTCCGCCTCGGGGACGAGCCGCTCGGCGAGCGCCTGCTCGGCGCGATAGCGCAGGCGGCCTTTCTCGCCCAGGGCGGCCGCCACCGCCGGCTGCGCTCCCAGCCGCGCGAGGAGGGCGCGCAGGGCCTCGCGGGCGCCCGGCAGCGCGGCGAGCAGGGCCCTGCGCAGGGCGGCGGCCTCGCCGCCCGCCGCCTGCGCGGCCGGCAGCCAGCGCGCCAGCGCCCGCTCGCTCCAGCCGGGCGTGCGCAGCTCGGGAGCGATCTGCTCGAGCGTCGCCTCCAGGGCCCGCGCGCCGAGGCCGACCCCGAGCGCCCGTGTCGCCACCGCGTCGAGGTGCTGGGCCTCGTCGACGACCAGGCGCCGGTAGGGACCGAGCACGCCGCCGCCCACAGCCTGATCGGCGAGCAGCAGCGCGTGATTGACGACGACGAGCGGCGCCGCCCGCGCGCGCTCGCGGGCGCGGGTCACCCAGCAGTCGCTGCGCGCGGCGCAGCGGCTCTCCTCCGCACTCTGGCTCTGGGCGCGCAGCGACTCGAGCAAGCCGGGCGGCAGGAGCGGGTTGGCCGCCAGTTCCTCGAGGAGACCCTCGGCGCTGCGGTCCTGCCAGACGAGCAGGGCAGCGGCGGCCAGGCGCGCGGCGGCGCTCTCTCCGCAGTCGGCGAGGAAGCGCTCGAGCTTGCGCCGGCAGAGGTAATTCTCGCGGCCCATCAGGAGCGCCGCCTCCACGGGGAACCAGTCGGCGGCCGCCAGGCGCGGCAGGTCGCGCCTCAGTAGCTGCTCTTGCAGGTTGCGCGTGTGCGTGGAGATCAGGACGCGCTCGCCCGTGGCCAGGGCGCAGAGTCCGGCGGGGACGAGGTAGGCGAGGCTCTTGCCGGTGCCCGTCGGCGCCTCGACGAGCAGATCGCCGCCGCCGGCCAGCACCTGCCAGGCGGCGAGGGCCATCTGGCGCTGGCCTTCGCGGGCCTCGTAGTCGTCTCCCAGCAGGCGGGCCAGTTCGCCCGCGGTCGCGAAGATCGCCTCCACGCGGGCCTCACCCGCCGCGAGGTCCAGGGCGGCCCCGGCGGCCGGCCCGGCGCGCCGCGCTGCTCGCCGCCGGACCGGCTCGCCCCCGCCCGCGAGGCGCCGCTCCGCGGCGAGGCGCCCCCCTTCCGCGGCGAAGGCCGCCAGCGCGGCGAGATCGGCCGGGCTCGCAGCGCTCTCACCCTCCGGCGCCGGCGCGGCGCCCGCGAGCAGGCCCTGGACGAGTCCCCAGGTCTCCACCCGCAGGGCGCTCCAGTCGAGCCCGGCGAGGGCTGCCGCCAGCTCCGCCGCCGCTCTGGCGTCCATCGCCTCGGCCAGCTCGGCGAGGTCCTCACGCGCCGGCGCGTAGAGCGCGAAGAAGAGGCCGAGGGGCAGCCTGCGCGCGCGGGGATCGCCCGCGCCCGCAGCGGCGAAGAACCACGACTCGCAGCCCGCTGCGAGCGCGATGGACAGGCGCTGGTCCTCGATCATCGAGCCTCCCGACCGGTCGCCGCGGGAACCCGACGCGCGCTCGCCGGTAGCGCGGCGCAGTATGGCCGAGCCCAGCGCCGGCCTCAAGGCCCCCGCCTCCTTCAATAGTGTTGCCGCCCTCCTGCGCTTGCCCTATCTTCCTCCGCATTGCGAAGTCACGAGGGGAGTTGCGATGTTCGGGAAGTGTCTGCTGCGAGCGAGACCGGGCGCCGTGGCGCACACGCTGTTGACGCTGCTTGCGCTCGCGCTGTCCTCGGCGCTGCCGGTGGCGGCGGGCCCGGGCCCCCTCGGCGAACCCGCCGCCCGCTTCGGCCCCCCGGCGGTGCCCGTGCGGCTGGAACTGCTCGCCGATCGCGCCGTCGCCGGCGCCGAGTTGCCGATCGCGGTCATCTACGCCGTGCCGGCCGGCACCCACCTCACCGACGCCTTCTTCGCGGTCGAGCTGAGCAGTGAGCCCCCGCTCGTCTTCGCACCGCCGGCCTACCCGAGCGGCAGCCTCGAGGGCGAGAGCCGCGTCTTCCGCGGCGAGGTCCGCGTGACGAGCAGCGTCGCGCTGCCGGCCGACTGCCCGCCGCAGGTCACCCTGCACGCGCGGGCCGAGTACCAGATCTGCCAGGAGGGCGAGGTGGAGATGTGCTACCCGCCCGAAGAAGCGAAGCCCAGTCTCGCCCTCGCCGTGGCGCCCGCCGGCACGGCCTGGACGCCGAGCGCTGCGCCGGCGTCGACCGCGGGCGCCGGAGCGGCGACCCGCGTCGGCGAGCCCGGGGGCGCCGGCGCCGCCACGCCCGGCGCGGCGGCACCCAGCGGCGGCCTCGAAGGCCGCCTCGCCCGCGCGCTGGCCGCGGGCAGCTGGCTCGCCTTCCTCTTGGTCTTCCTGGGCGGCGTGCTCACGAGCTTCACGCCCTGCGTCTACCCGGTGATCCCGATCACGATCAGCTACGTCGGCGGCAGCGCGAAGGGAAACCCGCTGAAGGGCTTCGTCCTCTCGCTCTGGTTCGTGCTCGGCATCGCGATCACCTACTCCGCGCTCGGACTCCTCGCCGCCGCCACCGGCGCCGCCTTCGGCCAGGCGACGCAGAACCCCTGGGTGAACGGCACGATCGCGCTCATCGTCGGCGCGATGGGCTTCTCGATGGCGGGCTTCTTCGACATCCAGCTGCCCAGCGGTCTCACGAGCCGCGTCGGCGGCGCGCGCGGCGGCTTCCTCGGCCCGATCCTGATGGGCTTCGCGACGGGCCTGATCGCCGCGCCCTGTGTGGGGCCGGTGCTCGTCGTGCTGCTGAGCTGGGTCGCGCAGACGGGCAGCCTCTTCCTCGGCTTCTGGCTGCTCTTCACCTTCGCGCTCGGGCTCGGTCTGCTCTTCATCGTGCTCGGCACCTTCAGCGGGGCCCTCGCGGCCCTGCCCGGCGCCGGTGCCTGGATGGACGGCGTCAAGCACTTCTTCGCCCTGGCGCTCTGGGGCCTCGCGCTCTGGTTCCTGCGCAGTCTGCTGCCCGGCTGGCTGCTGGCGATGGTCTTCGGCCTCGCCCTGGTCATGGCTCTCGGCGCCTGGGGCGCCTTCCATCCCCTGGCGCCGGACGCGAGCCGCCGGCAGGGCCTGCTCAAGGGCCTGCTGCTGCTGCTGTGGATCCTGGGCGCCCTGCTCGCGCTGGGCGGCGGCCTGCGCGGCTTCGCGCCGGGCCTGCTGCCGGCGGGCGGCGCCGCCGTCCACGCGCCCGCCGAGCCCGCCTGGGTCTGGGACGCCGAGGCCGGCTTCGCCGAGGCGGCGGCCAGCGGCAAGCCGCTGATGATGGACTTCTGGGCGGAGTGGTGCGCGGCCTGCAAGGAGCTCGACCACAAGACCTACAACCAGCCGGAGATCCTCGCCCTGGCCGAGCGCTTCGTCTGCGTCAAGATGGACATGACCGCGAGGAACGACGCCAACGCCGCCCTGCAGGCGCGCTACGGCGTCGTCGGCATGCCGACGGTGATCTTCTTCGACTCCACGGGCCGCGAGCGCGAGCGCTTCGCCGGCTTCAAGAAGGCCGCCGACCTGGCTCCCCTGCTGGAGCGGGTCCTGGCCGCGCCCTGACCGCAATCCCGCGAGGTGATCCCATGAGCGACGTCCTGCACGTGACCGACGACAACTTCGAGGATGAGATCATCAAGAGCGAGCTGCCCGTCCTCGTGGACTTCAGCGCCACCTGGTGCGGCCCCTGCAAGAAGCTCGAACCCATCGTCGAGGAGCTGGCCACGGAATTCCGCGGCAAGCTGAAGGTCGCCCACGTCGACATCGACAAGGCGCCCCAGGCCGTGCAGAAATTCGGGGTCATGGGGGTGCCGACGGTGCTCTACATGAAGGGCGGCCAGGTCAAGGAGCAGCAGATCGGCCTCGTCGCCAAGGACGTGATGGTCAAGCGGATCGGCTCGCTGCTCTAGTCGCCGCCGCCCGCGCTTGGCGCCGCGCCCGTCGGCGGCGTGAAGACCAGCTCCCCCAGCGCGAGCGTCAGGCCGGGCGTGCCCCCGTAGTGGTCCCACTCCGGCCGGCTGTCCCGCAGGCAGCAGACGAGCCGGTAGCGGTGCTCGCCGCTCGTGGGCGGCACGAGGCGCACGTTCTCGTCCAAAGCCCACATCTCCGCCGGATCCCCGGCATCGTCCCGGAACAGCGGGAAGGCATCCGTGGGGGCATCCACAGCGAAGTAGTACCAGCGCAGCGTGGAGCGCTCGAGGAGTTCCCCCGCGTCGCCGAGAGGCGAGGTGTAGAACTGCAGCTCGGGCGTGAGCGTGAGGTAATAGGTCCAGTTGGCCCGCGCGGGCACGGCGATCGCCCCCGCTTCCGGCGTCGCCGGGAACGCGAAGACCTGCAGCTCGCTCTCGTAGCGCAGGCGATCGGCGAAGGCGACGTCCGGATGCGGAATCGCGAGCACCATGTACTGACTGTAGCCCGGATTGCGGTTGGCGTTCGGGCTGCCCAGGCGCGCGCTGTGGCGCACCGTCAGCGTCCGCGTCACCTCGACGTAGCGCTCGCTGCTGATCGCGGCCCGGAAGCGCAGGCGGCAGGCGAAGCGGTCGGCGAGGGCCAGGGCCGCCGCCTGGCTCGCGGGCGGCAGCGCGGCCAGCTCGGCCGGATCGAGGCCGGCGAGATAGGCGTCGACGGCGGCCTTGGGCGGCGGCGAGGGCGTGCCCGCCGGCAGCAGCGCTTCGGCGAGCGCGATCGTGCCGGGATCCTCGAGTGGATCTCTGAGCGAGCTGGCGAAGAGCAGGGCCGAGTCGGGCACGACGAAGACGAAGTCCTGGCGCAGGAAGCCGAGAGCCTCGTCCACGGGCGGCGGGGGCGAGAGCGGCAGGAGGTGGCGCTCGATCTCATCGGCGCCGTAAGGCCCGAGGTCGTAGTCCAGCGCCACGCGCCAGGCGACCGCGCAGCTCGCCGGATCGGGGCTGTGCAGGTAGAGCGAGACCCGGACCGTGTCCCCGGGCGCCGCCTCCGGCGGCTCGCAGAGGATGGCCAGGGGGCGCGTCTTGCCCTCGAGGCCGAGGTGCATCTCGACGTCCTCGAAGCCCTCGCTGCAAGCGCCGAGGCCCAGGAGCAGCGCCGCGCTCAGCGCGCGAAACCGGCGTGACGGAGCTACCCGCATCGCGACTCCCTAGAACTCCACCCGGCAGCCCAGCGCCGGCAGGATGATCCAGCCGTACTCGCGCCGCTTGGAGAAGTCGAAGTTGTACCCGTAGCCTTCCGGGCTGTTGTAGACGAAGTAGTTGAGGTTCTGCACGTCGAGGTAGAGCGACCACTCGCTGCGGCGCCGCGTGAAGCGCTTGTCCAGACGCAGATCGCAGCGGAAGTAGGGCCAGAGCCGATCGGCGAGGTAGTCGCCCGCCACCTGCTGGTAGTTGCCCGTGTCGGCGTCGAACTCGAACTGGCCGGCCTCCAGCGAGAGCAGCGGCGTCACCGGATTGCCCGAGACGAACTGCAGGCGGGTGCCCAGGGACCAGGCCCGGCCCAGGCGCCAGGATCCGACGGCCTCGAGATGGTGCGTCTGATCGAGTTCGAAGGGCACCCAGCGTTCGGGGTCCCAGGGCACCGCGATGCTGGGCTGGTTGTCGAAGCCGGGATCCTGGGCGATGTTGCGCGGTGGACGCGGGTAGCGCCGCTCGCTGCGCGAGAGCGAGTAGGACAGCCAGCCGAAGAAGCGCTCCCCCACCTCGCGGCGGAGCATCAGCTCGAGGCCGGCCATGCGCCCCTCCGCCTCGGCGAGGTAGTTCAGGCGCAGGCTGTCGGTCAGCGCTGGAATCCGGCGCTGCGTGTTGAAGTAGCCCTCGACCTTGAGCGAGAGCGCCCCGCCGAGCCGCCACTCGTCGCCGAGCGTGAAGTGGCTCGCCAGCGTGGGCGGCAGGCGTGGGTTGCCGTAGATGGGGTCGACCGACTGCGTGAGCGGCTGCGGCGGCTGGTTGTAGGTGCCGAAGGCGGCGGTCACGGTGTGGGCGGCGCCCAGCGACCAGCGCGCGCCCAGGCGCAGGCTGGTCACCCCGGTGGCGAGACGGCGATAGTAGTCGTAGCGAATGCCCGGCGAGAGCAGGAGCCCGCTCCGGGGCCGCCAGTCCAGCGCGCCGTAGCCCGCGAGCGCCGAGCTGCCCTTGTCCTGCGCGGACACCGGCCAGCCCAGGGCGCGCACGCGGTAGCGCAGCGGCGCTTCCGTCAGGTCGACGCCCAGGCGCAGCGCGAGCGGGGCGCCTGCGCGCAGGGTCAGCTCGTCGCGCAACTTGTAGTAAGGCCCCCGCAGGTCGAAGTCGTAGTAGCCGAAGACGTGACCGCGCTCCAGCGACCGCCCCCAGGCCGCGCGCAGCGAGTTCTCGAGACCATTGCCGCGGCGCAGGTCCTGCCCGAAGATCAGGCGCCCGAAGCG
This sequence comes from bacterium, assembly GCA_016873475.1. Lineage (NCBI taxonomy): Bacteria > bacterium. The sequence continues at coordinate 11,600 of VGXI01000021.1, forward strand.
CAGGTTCAGGTCGACGGCATCCGTCGCCGCGTTGACCGCGGCGCTGCCGCGCTCCTCCTCGGGGAAGATCAGTCCCATCCGGTCCTGCGCGGCGAAGGCGGTCAGGAAAAGCGCATCACCGCGGCGCGTCCGCCAGTCCAGGCGGAGCACGCCGTCCCAGTAGTAGGGTGCCAGCGCCAGATCGATGTCGTCCCGACCGGCGAGCAGCGCGGTCAGCAGCTCGCCGGCGAAGCTGCGCCGCGCCGTGAGGAGCAGGCCGCCGCGGGCGCCGAGCGGGCCCTCGGCGTGCAGCGAGACGTCCAGGGCGCTGGCATCGAGGGCGCGCCGCCAGCGGTCGGCTCGCGCCGGTCGCCCGCGCAACTCGACGACCCCGCCCACGCAGGCGCCGTAGCGCGACCCGTAGCCGCCCGGGTAGAGGTCGACGCTGCCCAGCGCCAGGCTGTTGTAGGTGGACTTCACGCCGCCGTAGTGGAAGAGCAGCGGGATGTCGACACCGTCGAGCAGGAAGCGGCTGTCGCCGCCGCTTGCGCCCCGGACGATGACGGCGCCGGGATCCGTGAGCTGAGGTCTCGCGATGCCCGGCAGGGCCTGCAGGCTGCGCACGGCGTCCCCTCCGAGGCCGGGCAGGCGCTCCACCTCGAAGGCGCTCAGGCGCTGCTGGGTCAGCTCGCCGCTCGCGCTCTCGCCGATGACGAGCATCTCGTAGGCGGCGGCCGGCGTCGGGCGCAGGCTCAGCGCGAGCCAGCGCTGGGCGCCGGCAACCACCGAACTGGCCAGGCGATGCGAATCGAAACCGCTCGCGCTGATGAGGAGCGTCAGCGGCCCCGGCGGCAGCGCGCGCAGGGCGAAGACGCCATCGGCGTCCACCTCCGTGCCGAGCCCGTCGCCCTCGAGCTGCTGCCCAGGCAGGCGGCCGAGCCATGCGCGGTAGCGCGGCCAGGGCAGCGGCAGCAAGCTGTCCGCGGGCGCGGCCGGCAGGCTCGCCCAGACTCGGGTGCCTGCCGGCGCCGGCCCCCCGCCCGGCACCTTCAGCTGCCCGCGCAGCACGACGGGCGCGGGCAGCGCCTGCTCGCCCTCGCTGAGCGAGAAACTGTAGCGGTAGCGCAGATACACGGGCACCGCTTCGCCGCCGGCGCGGGCTGGCGAGAAGCGAAACGCGGCGGCGGCAGCCGCGGCGGCGGCCCCGAGAGCGGAATCCGGGGCCTCGAGCACCTGCAGCGAGTCCACGCCGCCGCTGGCGCTGACGAGGAGTTCGAGCAGCACCGCGCCTTCCCGCCCTGCGCGCAGCGCCGCCGGCGGATAGCGCGCCGGTGGCGCCGCAAGCAGTTCGGGCAGCACCTCGGGCTCCTCGCCTGCCGTCTGCGCGCGCCCCCAGCGCGCGTCCACCCCCGCGCCCGCGGCACCGAGCAGGCTGCCCAGGAGCAGAGTGGCCAGGCGGGCGCGGCGGGGCGCGCTCACTCGTCCTCGAGCGTGAAGCGGATCGTGTACTCGATCCACTGGGACAGCGCCACGCCGCCGCGCCGCGCGGGCGCGAAGCGGAACTGGCGGGCCGCCGCGGCGGCGAGCGCGGCCGAGTCGTAGCCGATGTCCGCGAGCACCTCCAGGTCCGCGACGGCGCCTGCGGTGTCGACGAGCAGCCGCAGGCGCACGGCGCCGCGGGCGCGCGCCGCGAGCATCGCTTCGGAGTAGCGGGGTTTGACGAGCTGGAGCGGCACGGGCAGGGTCAGCGCTTCCACGGCACCGCCGATCCCGCCGCCGCGCGGGAGATCCTCCGGCCCTGCCTGCAGGCTGTCGGCCCGCCCGTCCACGCTGTTGCCCGGCTTGACGACGAGAGCCCCTGCGCCGCCCCCGGCGCCCAGGCCGCGCGCATGGACCTCGCGCACTCCGTAGACGCGCCGCGCCGGGGCGGGCGTCGACGACGGCGTCTCGCCTCCGCTCGCTGTGGGCATCGCCTCCGCGCCGGCAACCCGGCGCGGAGGCGAGCGCCGCGCCAAAGGCGCGGCCGCCTCGGCCCTGACCGGCTGCTCGCGCGGCAGACTGACGAGTCGAAAGCGCGGGACGGGCTGGGGGACCGGTGGCACGGGCGGCGCGGGCAAGGGCGCGGCGGCGCTCAGCAGAGCGCCGGCACTGAGCGAGGCCAGGACGCAGGCGGCGAGCAAGCGCTGGAAGCGCCGCTCGCTGCGCGGCAGCAGAGCCGGCGTCACCCGCGCATAGGTGGCCAGCAGTCGGCGCCGCCGCTCGCTTGGCCCGACGAGGCTCACGGCGCCTCCCGGCGGACGACGAGGGCGTAGTCGCGCACGCCGCTCTGCCCACAGGTCTGGAGGACGCGGCGCAGGAGCGCGAAGTCGAGCTCGCGGTCGCAGTGGATGTTGACGCGCGCCGGGGCGCCCCCCGGCGCGGCCGCCAGGGCTGCCGCCAGCGGGGCGATGAGGAGCGAGTCCCCGCTCCGCGCGGCCACGAGTCCGGTCACGCGGCGCCCCTCGAAGCGGATCTCGCTCGCGCTCAGGTCGATGGCCGCTGCCGGCGCCAGGCGTTCCGCGCTGCTGGACGCCGGCAGGCGCAGGTCGGCGGCCACGCCGGCCAGCTCCCCCTGCACCGAGAAGTTGACGAGGAGGAACACGACGAGGATCGTCATCATATCGACGAGCGAGGTGAGCGGCGGGCTCTCGCCGCCCGCCCCGCTGGCGGCGGACGCGCAGAGGGAGCCGGGGCGGAGGCGGGGCGGCGCGCCACGACCCCCGCTCATGGCGACGCCGGCTCGGTCGCGGGCCCGGCGCTCGCGTCGGCGGCCAGGCCGACCTCGTCGAAGCCCGCCGCGCGGCAGCAGTCGAGACAGGCGACCAGGGTGGCCGCGCGCACGGCGTCCCCGACCGCGAGGACGACCCGCGAGACCGCCGGCAGTTCCCTCCGGGCGTTGGCGAGCGCGGTCGCCAGAGCGCTGAAGTCGGCCGCTGCCTCCGGCGCCGGCAGTTCGGCGAGGCGCCGGTCGCCCTGCGCGAGGAGAATGCGCTCGGGCTCCAGCAGAACGGTGAAGGGCAGGACCTCGGCGCGCTGGGCCTGGCCGGTCGCCTCATCGCCGGGCAGACTCACGGTCTGCACCGCCAGGTGCGAGAAGGCCGCCATGCTGACGAGGAAGGGAATGAGGATCGTGAACATGTTCAGCACGGGAATCACGTTCAGAGCGGCGGCGCCCGCGACGGCAGTCGGCGTTTGGGCGCGCAGGCGGGACGTGACCAGGGGCACCGCGGCCTCCTCCTTCGCCGTGGCGCCGCCCTCGCGCGGGGCCGGCCTCGCTCGGCCCGGCCTCAGGCGGAGATGCGGCCGGCCACCACGCCCGTCGTCTCCGGGCGGTTCTCCAGGTAGTTGAGCAGGCGCAGCGCGCCGGCATCGAGGTCCTCGGCGCGCCGCGCCTGCACGCTCGCGAGCAGCGCGTGCAGACCCAGACAGGGAATCGCAATCAAGAGCCCGAAGGAGGTCGTGTTCATCGCCTCGGAGATGCCGGCGGCGAGAACCGCCGCCTTCTGGGCCGCGTCCGTGAGCGCGAGCGAGCGAAAGGCTCCCTGGAGACCGAAGATGGTGCCGAGCAGACCGGCGAGGGTGGCCAGGTTGGCGAAGGTCTGCAGGGTGCCGAGGCGTCGCGTCAGGCGGGGCACCTCGCGGATGGCCGCCTCGTCGACGGCCTGGCGGATCTCGCTCATGCTGCCGCCATCTCGATAGCGCTCGATGGCGGCGCCGAGGATCGCGTTCAGGGGCGCGCTGCGGCGGTCGGCAAGCCGCAGGGCGGTTTCCGGCTGGTCGGCGTTCAGCGCGCCGACGACGGCGGGCACCAGCAGGGCGGCGCGGTCGCGGCAGACCACGAAGTAGAAGTGCAGGCGCTCGCCGACCACGGCAACCGCGCCGCCGATGATGGCGAGGATGGGCCACATCATCGGTCCGCCGTCGGCGAAGTAGCGAGCGATACCGTCGATCATGGACCGTCCTTTCGACGCCGCGGGCGGGGTGAGCTTCACCCTGCTCGCCAAGCGCCCTGCGAGCGCACGCCGCTCCCTCGCTCCCGGATTGCGCGGTCACCGCGAAGGCTTCCGGCCGCTGCCGGACAGCGCATGCCGGGACCTTCTCCGCCAGTCGCCTGGCGGTGACGGGGCGCCCGGCGAGCGCCACGCGCCCCGCATTATCGCAGGCCAGCAGGCGATCGTCAATCGGGCTGCCGATCGCGGATTCCGCTTGCGGAAACCGGCACTAGTCGCCGGGCGGGCTCTGGCCGGGCGCCTGCTCGTCCTCGTTCAGGCGCTCGACGGCGATGATGCAGCGCGTCGAGAGTGCGGCGAGGGCGCCGAGGGCCGCCAGCACCGGCGCGAGGAGGCCGACGACGAGCCCAACCGTGAGGGGGATCTCGATGAGCGCCTTCCCCTCCTCGTTCTTGATCGTGATGCGGCGGACCTTGCCCGCCTGCAGGAGTTCCTTCACCTTGGCGACGAGCAGGCTCCCGTCGATCGCGAACTCCTCGGTGTGAACGCGCTTGCCACTCATGGTCGGCGCTCCTTTCGCTGCGGTGTGCCGATTGCCGCGCGCGGGCCCGGCCGCGCCGACGGGACGCCGGGCAACTGCCTGCCGGCCCTAGGCCGATTCGCCGGCCCGGTTCTGAGGCCGCCGGGCGAGCAGACTCGCCACCTGTCGGCCCGGCGCCGCCTCGCCCTCGGCCAGCGCGAGGATCTCCAGCGCGCCGGCGCAGCTCGCCGCGAGTTCCCCGGGTTCGAGCAGCCAGCGCGCCCGCCGCGGCCTGCCGCCCGGCGCGGTCTGCGCGCGCAGGAAGGTCTCCACGATGAGCAGCCCCCCCGGCGCGAGGGCCGCCGGCAGCCGCGGCAAGAGGCTGCGCTCGAAGTAGTCGATGAGCAGGATACCGTCCCAGCCGCCGGGCGCAAGGGCGCCGGGATCCCGGGCGTCGCCGACCCGCGCCGCCAGAGGCACGCCGTGGCGGCGCGCCAGCGCCTCCGCGCTCGCCACCGCTTCCGGCAGGCGATCGATGCCGCTGAGCGCGAAGCCCCGCCCGGCCAGCCAGACCGCGTTGCGTCCGCTGCCCATGCCGAGGTCCAGGACGCGCCCCGCCGGCCGCAGTCGCGCCGCCTGCGCGGCCAGCCAGGGATTGGGCCCCCAGAGCGGCGAGGGCGGATCCCGGACGAGAGCCGTCGCCGGCCAGCTCGCTGGCGGCTCCTCGGACCAGGCGAGGGGCCAGCGCCCGCTCGCGCCGAGGCGGGCGAGCCCGGCCGCCGCGAGCTCCCCGCCGACGAGGAAGAGCGGCGTGCCGGGCGGCGGCAGCTCCTGCTTGCGGCCGGCGAGTTCGGCGAGCGGCAGATTGCCGGCGCCCGGCAGGTGGCCGCGCGCAAACTCCGCCGCTCCGCGCAAGTCCAGGCAGGGCATTCGCTCGGCCGCCGCCAGCCAGTCGGCCACGCGCAGACGCCGCGGGCCGGCGGGCGGCGCGCCCCCCCTCACGGCGCCTCCCGCCGCTCTCGCGCCAGGCGCGCGGCGTCCCAGATCTCGATGCCGAGGGCCTGGGCCCTGGCGAGCTTGCTGCCCGGCTTCTCGCCCGCGAGCAGGAGCTGCGTGCGCGCGGAGACGCTGTCGGTCACCTTGGCCCCCTGGGCCTCGCACCAGGCCTTCAGCTCCGCTCGACTGGCGTCCACGAAACCGCCCGTGATCACGACGGTCCTGCCCGCCAGCCGGCCCGCGCCCGCCGCGGGCGCGGCTGTTTCGGGCTCGGAGTGCGCGAAGAAGCCGGCCGCCGCGAGCGCGTCCAGTTCGCGTGCCACGCTCTCCCGCCCGCAGAAGTCGACGACGGCCGCCGCAACGATCGGCCCCACGTCCGCCAGCTCCTGCAGAGCCTCAGGCGTGGCCGCCCGCAGGCGCGCGAGATCGGGGTAGTGTGCGGCCAGCGTGCGCGCGGTCTCGGCGCCCACGTGGCGAATGCCCAGCGCGTAGAGCTTGCGCCGCCAGGAGCGCGTCCGGGCGCGCGCGATCGCGGCGAGCAGGTTCGCCGCGCTCTTCTCGCCCATCCGCTCCAGGGCGGTGAGCTGCTCGGCGCGCAGGGCGAAGAGGTCGGCCAGCCGGCGCACCAGCCCCCGCTCGACGAGGATCTCCACCCACTGCCTGCCCAGGCCCTCGATGTCCAGGGCGCCCCGGGAGGCGAAGTGCTCGAGGCGGCGCCTGAGCTGCGCTGGGCAGGCCGGGTTTTCGCAGCGCACGGCGACCTCTTCCTCGGCGAAGGAGAGCGGCGCGCCGCAGGCCGGGCACTCGTCGGGGAAGACGAAGGGGCGCTGGCTGCCGTCGCGCGCCGCCTCCACGACGCCGACGATTTTCGGGATGATCTCGCCGCCCTTCTCGACCCAGACGCGGTCGCCCGCGCGCAGATCGCGGCGGCGGATCTCCTCGCGGTTGTGCAGGGTGGCGCGGCTGACCGTCGTCCCCGCGAGCAGCACGGGCTCCAGCTCGGCGACCGGGGTCACCGCTCCGGTGCGGCCCACCTGCAGGCGGATGGCGAGGAGGCGCGTCGCCGCCCGCTCGGCGGCGAACTTGTAGGCGATCCCCCAGCGAGGGCTCTTCGCCGTCGCGCCGAGGCGCTCCTGGAGCGCGAGGCTGTCCAGCTTGACGACGGCGCCGTCCGTCTCGTAGGGCAGCGCGCCCCGCTCGGCGTCCAGCGCCGCGACGGCAGCGAGCACTGCGGCCTCCCCCCGGCAGGCGCGCACCGGCAGGACGGGCAGGCCGAGAGCGGCCGCCCAGGCGAGGCGCTCCGTGTGCCGTCCCGGCAGACCCTCCCCGTGCAGCGCGTAGACGGCCAAGGAGAGGCCCCGCCGCGCGACCTCCCGGCTGTCGTGGAGCTTGAGCGAGCCGGCGGCCAGGTTGCGCGGGTTGGCGAAAGGCTCCTCGCCGGCCGCCTCCCGGGCGGCGTTGAGGGCCCGGAAGCGCTCCCGATCCAGGTAGGCCTCGCCCCGCACGGTGAGATCCAGCGGCTCCTGCAAGCGGGCCGGCAGGTTGAGGAAGCCGTAGACGTTCGCCGTGACGAGGTCGCCCTCGCGGCCGTCGCCCCGGGTGGCCGCTCGCGCGAGGCGCCCTGCGGCGTACTCCAGCGAGAGGGCGACGCCGTCCACCTTCGGCTCGACACTCCACTCGAGCGATGTATCGTCTTCTTCATCAAGTGCTTTGAGCGTTCGCTTGAAGAAGTCGTCGAGCTCGTCCCGACTGTAGGTGTTGGCGAGGCTCAGCATCGGCAGGGCATGGAGGTGCGGCGGGAAGGCCTCGTCGCGCCCCTCCCCGACGCGCTGCGTGGGGCTCTCGGGCACGGCGAGATCAGGATGGGCGGCCTCCAGCGCCGCCAGCTCGGCAAGGAGCGCGTCGTAGGCCTGGTCGGCGATGACCGGCGCCGCCGCCTGATAGTAGAGCGCGTCGTGCCGGCGGATCTCGGCGACCAGGTCGCGCCAGCGGGCAGCGGCGCGCGCGGGCACTTTGGGCATGCGCTGCTCCCTCGCGGGGGTCAGAAGCCGGTGTTGAGCGACAGGTGGACGCGCAGGTCGCCCAGCCGCTTGCTCTCACCGAGGGCGAGGGCCAGGGCGAGCTGGCCGCGCGGCCCCGGGGCGAGCAGGCCGAGCCCGGTCCCCCAGCCGCGGAAGCTGAGCGTCGACCCGGCCGGGCGGCGCCAGCGCCCCCAACCATAGTCGAGGAACGCGAAGACCTCAAGGGGATCGCCCAGGGCCAGCTCGCCGCTGAGGCAGGCGACGCCATCGCCCCGGAAGTGCTCCTCATCGTAGCCGCGCAGGCTCGTCGCGCCGCCCAGCGGCGCCAGCTCGGCCGCGTTGAAGCCGCCGCGCGCCGTGTGGAGCAGGCTGCCGCTCCCGCGCAAGCGCAGCCGCCAGCGCGCTGCCGGCGACCAGCCGTACTGCCCGTTTCCGCTCAGCGCGAACTGCCGTGAAGACGGCGCTTCGCCGGCGAGCTGCGAGCGCTTGAGCAGCAGATCGCCGATCAGGCGCAGGCGGCGCTGCTCGGCGACGCCCAGCGCGCCCCCCACGCTCCGCCAGGCGAGGCCGAAGCGATGCCGGCGGCGGCTGGCGCTCGCGTCATCCGCGCTGCCGGCACCCAGGCCGAAGAGACTGCGCTCGTAGCCGATGCCCGCGATGCCCTCCCAGCCCGCCGGCAGGGGCAGTCGCAAGTCGAGCTGCACGGCGAGTTGGAGGAAGGTGGAGTCCTGCTTGGCGCGGTTCAGGGCGAGATCGACGGCGAGGTCGCTGCCCAGAACCCGCGGCGCGGAGAGCAGCAGGTCCACGCGGCTCCGCTCGCGACCCTGCCAATCGCCGCCGAGTTGCCAGTGGTGGCCGCGGCCGAAGGGACTGAAGATGTCGACGTCCAGCGCGCCGCTGGTCGCGCCGCCGCCGCCGCCGATCAGAGCGGTGACGCGATTCGGCCGCGGCCGCTCCTCCACGCGGTAGAGCACGCCGACCCGCCCTGCCACGGGGTCCCAGCCGAGCTCGGGTTCCGCCACGCGGAGAAACCAGCCGCTGGCGACGAGGCGCTCGCGGCCGCGCCGGGCGAGCGCGCGGCCAAGCGGGCCCTCGCGCGGCAGATCCGCGACTTCTGCGAGGAATGCGCCGTCCAGACGGCGGCCGCCCGTCACGCGGAGCTCGCCGAGCGGTCCGCTGGGTCCGGGCGTGAGCAGGGCCGAGACGGCGAGCGTATCGCCCCCGGCGGCAGCCGGCTCCAGCCAGAGCTGGGCGAAGGGATAGCCGGCGGCGTCCAGAGCCGCCAGCCAGTCGGCGCCGGCGGCGAGCAGCGCGCCGGGACCGGCTGCCGCACTGCCCGCCTGCCAGGGGCGCCCGGCCGCGGGACCCTCGACAGCGGCCAGTCGCAGCGGCAGCGGCCGCGCGCCGGCGAGGACGATCTCGCCGCCGCGCAGCCAGAGGCTATCGGCCTGCCAGCCCGCGACCTCCAGCGCCAGTGCTGCGCGCACGAGGCGCTGGCCCACCGGCGCCGGCGCGCGGCCGATCCCTGCCAGATCGCGCGCGAGGCCGGCGGGCAGCGCGCTGTCGCCTGCCGCCGCAGCCCGCGCCGCGAGGGGACGGGCACCCGCGAGCGTCAGAGCGAGACAGAGCGCGATGGCGCTAGAAGTATGCACGGCTCTCCAATCGCAGGCGCTGCCGGCGCGGCTCACCGGCTTCCTCGCGCCGCTCGACGTGCGCGCTGAGCGTCAGATTCGCGCCGGCCTGCGCCGTCGCCTCCAGGCGGAGAACGCGCGTCCAGCCCGGCGCCGCGAAGAACCAGGGGCGCCCGGCCTGCGGATCGCCCTCGCCATAGCTGCTGTGGCTGAAGGCCCAACGCAGCTCCAGGCGCAAACTCGCGATGGGCCGCAAGCTGAGCCCGGGCTCCAGCGAGAGGGCGCGCCGGGCGAGGCCGCGCAGGGCATCGCGCTGCCAGAGCGCTTCGCCCTCGACCTGGGCGCTCAAGCGCCCGACGAGGTGGCGCGCGCCCGCCAGCAGGAGTGCCTGTTCGCGGACGCGGTAGTTGCCACCGGCGCCGAGACCGCTGAAGCTCTGCCGGCGCCGGCTCCCCCAGCGCAGGCTGCCCTCGAGGCTGGCCTCCTCGCTGCCCCGCCGCGCGCGCAGCTCGTGGCCCATCTCGCGCTCGCGGAGTTCGCCGGCACTGTCGCGGCCGTCGAGGCGATCCAGGCCGCGCCCGCGATAGCGCAGCTCGAGTCCGCCGCGCGGCGGCCGCAGGCGCAGCTCCTGCAGCAGCTCGAGACTGCCGAGCAGCGTGTTGCCCGAGCGGCGCAGGCTGGCGCCGTCCAGGCGCGCGAGCCGCCAGGGCTCCGCGTCGCGGTTCTCCTCGCGCAGGATGACGCGCGTCTCGCTGCCCAGCCGGCGCAACCAGGCGCCCTGCCGCGCTTCGAGGCGCTCCAGACGCGCCTCGAGCTCGAGGCTCTGCGTGCGCACGGCCGCCTCGGCGAGCACGCTGAGACGCCGCCAGTCACCCTCCCCCTCGCCGACGAAGACGCCCTCCGCATTGAGGTCGCCCAGGCCGGCACCGACGAAGACGAGCCGGCTCTGGCGCAGGCGCTGGCGTTGGCTGCCCAGGCGGTAGGCCCCCTCGCCGCCCCAGCCGCCCGCGCGCGCCAGCCAGCTGCCTCGCGCCTCGGCCTGGAACTGCTCGCTGTCGAGGCTGCCGACGCGGCGCTGGTAGTGCGCGCTCGCCTCGAGCCGGCCGCCGCCGGGCAACCCGCCGCCGCTGCTGCCCCGCAGGCGGCGCAAGTGGTCGTGCAGCGCGGGCGCCGTGATGCGCTCCTCGCGCCAGTGGAGAGTCCAGGGCCGCGGCGCCGCGCCACGGCTGCCGAAGCCGAACTCGAGGCCAGCGCGCTCGTGGTTGCCGCGGCGTTCGGGCACCTGCTGGCCGTCGAGGGGATCCGGGTGTTCCTGGCGCGCGCGGGTGCCGTCGGCGAGAAGACTGCGCAGGAGGGGTAGCGGCAGCTCGAGGAGCAGCCTGCTGTCCTGGCGCTCGCCCGCGCCGAGCAGGGAGTCGCTGCTCGTGACGGCGGCCAGCTCGCCCCCGAAGCCCAGGCCGCTCGCGCTCGCGCGGCGGCCGGCGAGACTGGCCCGCAGACCAGTGAAGCGCTCGCCCAGGCGCAGCTGCTCGAGCGCGGCGCCGAGCCGCGCCGCCGGGCGCTCGCCCCAGTCGAGGCCGAGAGCGAGTCGCCGCTCGTCCAGGCGCCCCGGATCGCCGGGCAGGTTCCAGAGGCGGTAGTCCGCGGCGCCGCGCCGAGCCCCCGGCGCGCGGAAGCGCGCCTCCTGGCGCTCGAGGTCCAGGCGCAACGCGAGCGGCGCCCCGCGCCAGCTGCCCGCGCGCCCGGCGAGGCCGCCGCGCAGGGCGAGACCGCGGTTGTCGCCGTCGTCGCGGGGGGAGAGCCGATTCGCGTCCTGATCGCTGATGGCGAGCTCGAGCTGGGTCCCGAAGCGGGCTCCCGCCCTGGCCAGGCGCAGGCTCTCGAGCCGGTAGGCGCTGGGCAGGGCGAGCTGCTCGCCGAGGACGAAGCTGCCCTGCCCCTGGCCGGCGTAGGCGAAGTAGCGCTCGCCGTCGGCGCTGACGCCCGCGGCCCGGTAGTCGCCGGCGCCCGCGCCCACCTCGCGAAAGCGCAGGTTGAAGTCGCCGAGCGAGTCCACCCAGGCATAGGTGGCCAGCTCGGGATTCGCCGGTTCCTCGTGCGTGAGGACATAGCGGCCCCGACCGGGCGCGGCGCTGACGCCGTCCGTGCGCGCCAGGGCGGGGTCGTCCCCGGCCGCCGCGAGCGCGGCGCGGCGCTCGGCGTCGAGCCCGAAGGCGAGGGGTCGCTCCGGGTCGTCCGCCTCGGCGAAGTGCAGGAAGTCGACGCCGAATCCGCCCAGCCGGCCGCGCGCGCTCGCGCCCCAGGCGCCGCGCTCCCAACTCTCCTGCGAGTAGCGGAAGTCGGCGCGGATGAGATCGCCCTCGCTGATCGGCTGACCCGTGCTGAAGCTGAGCGTGCCCAGGTCGTAGTCGATCGTGTAGTCCCGCTCGCGGCCCCGCGTGAGCAGGCGGCCGTTGAGGCTGACCGTCTCGCTGCCGGCGAGGATCACGGCGCCGTCGCCGCGCAGGGCGCTGAGGAGTTCGTAGGGACCCTGCAGGCCCTCGCTGCCGCTCAGCTCGAGACTCCGGAAGAGCCCCTGGCTCTTGGCGAGCCAGAGGCCAGCGCCGCCGCGGCTGCCCTGCCACTCGCCCTGGATGCCCTGGAAGTCGCGCTCGAAGGGCGTCAGTTGCCGGCTCGGCGCCGTGAAGACGAAGTCCCCGACGCGCGCCCGCCCCGCCGGGCCGCGGATCTCGAGGAAGACCTTGTCGAGCTCGTCCAGGCGCTCGGTGTTGCCCTCCGGCTGGAAGGGCAGCTCGTCATCGCGCAGGACGGCCTCGACGCGGGTGGAATCGCCGAGCCGACCCTCCAGCTGCAGGCGCAGGCTCTGCTCGAGCGCCATCTCCTCGCCCGCGCCCATGCGCAGGACCAGCGACTTGCTCCCCCCCATCGTGAAGGCGGCCGGCGGGGCCGCGGCGGGCGCGGCCGCAGTGGCCGGCGGCGGGGCCGGCGCCGCGGCCTCGCCGCGCGCGATTTCGGCGAGCAGGTCCTGCCAGGACCGGAAGGGCGCCAGCTCGAGGCGGCGCGGCAAGCCGCCCCCCCGGCGCTCGGCGCTCAGTGTGAGCAGGGCGCCCGGCGCGGGCTCGCGCAGCTCGAGCCGGCCGCTGCCGGGATCGAGCGTGTAGTCGCGGCCGGCGGCGAGCGGCTGCCCGTCGAGCGCGACGCGCTCACTGCCGGCGACGAGTGCGCGCTCGCCCAGCTCGAAGCGGCGCTCCTCGGCGCCGAGCCGGCGACTGAAATGGAAGCGCAGCAGATCGCGGAAGGCGGCGCCGCCCAGGCTGTCGGCGGGCAGCTCGGCGCCCGCAGCCGGCGGCGCCAGCGCGAGGAGCAGCGCCAGGAGCGGCGGCGCCAGGCGTCGGGCTCCCCCCCGCGCCCGCATCAGGGCGCCTCGGCGACGGGCTCCAGCAGCCAGAGCGTCTCGGCCTCCTTGAGCAGGAGCCGCTCGCCGACCGGCAGCCGCTGCAGCGCGAGGCGCAGCTCCCGATCTTCGGGCCCGTGCGCGACGACGAGCCGATCGCGGCCGTCGACGGCCAGCGCCAGCTCGCCCGGCGGCAGTCCCAGGTTCCAGCTGCCCAGCGGGTTGCCGGCGCCGTTGAGGTGATGCAGGCGCGCAGGCCAACCCTCGGCGACATAGAGACCGCCCTGCTCGTCGGGACACCAGTCCAGGATGGGGCCCTGGTAGCCCGGCAGGCGCCGCTCGAGATCCCAGGCCTCCAGCGCCTGACCGGCCCGGGTGAGGCGGAGGAAGCGGCCGCGGCTGGGCTCGGCGACCCACAGCCGACCGCCGCGATCGGCGCGCAGGCCCCGCCAGAGCCCGGCCTCGGGCAGCGCCCAGCGCTCCTTGGCTTCGCCACGCCGCCCCAGGCGCTGCACGGCCTGTCCGCCGTCGACGAGGAGGAGCCAATCCGGCCCGTCGGCCGCTACGGCCTCGGGCCAGTCGCGCGCGCTGAGATCGCTGCTGAGCAGGCGCCGAGGCAGGCTGTCGCCCTCGACGACCAGGCGCAGACCGCCTGCGGGGTCCAGCAGAAGCAGGTCGCCCCCAAAGCCGCCCAGGGTCATGTCCCGCGCGGGCGGCAGGGGGAAATGGCCCCGCAGCCCCAGGCTATCGGCGCGCAGCGCGCCGTTGGCCGCGTACCGGTAGACGCGCGCTGCGGGACCGGCCGCGGCGGCGGCGTCCCGCTCGCTCGCGGCCGCGCGGGCGAGCGTCGCCATGGCCAGCAGGGCGAACAAGACGAGGGTTCCGCGCATCGCGGCTCCTGCCGGGAGGGGCGCTGCCCCGCTAGAACGGCTGCGTCCAGCCCAGGCGCAGGCCGAGGCCGCCAGGAGTCGGCAGCGCCTGGATGCCGATGCTGCCGCCCGTGCCGCTCGCCGGCACCGGCGCAATGCCCTCGCGAATCGCCTCGCGGCTCTTGTGCAGGCGCCAGGTGTCGACCAGGCTCGCCACCCGGTTGACGAGCAACGCGTAGAGGGTGTAGGTCGCGCGGCGCTCGGCGTTGTTGCTCGCCTTGCGCTTGTCGAGGTAGGCGAAGCGGCGGCTCTCGCTGTTCCAGTCCCAGGCCTGATCGGGCCCGACCTCGTTGTCGGCGATGTAGGCGTAGTAGGCGTCGGTGCCGTAGCCGTACTCGCGGCGGGCCTGGTAGCGCAGCCACTCGTTGTAGTCCAGCCAGCTCGCGTGCTGGCCGACCGCCTTCCAGTAGTCGTCGTCATGGTCCTCGCCCGGCACGCCGGCAAAGACCTGGGCCATCTCGATGTAGTTCTCCCGCCGCAGCCACTCCTGGGTCTTGAAGGTGCCCCAGGTGCCCCAGATCGAGGCCTCCGCGCTCATGAAGAGCAGGCTGCGTCCGGGCGCGCCGAGGTAGCGCTCGCCGAGGCCGGGCAGCAGGGCGCTGCGCCAGAGCGCGCCGATCAGCTTGCGCTCGCCCGTCGGCCGCTCCTGGATGCCGAGGGCGCCCTGGGGGCCCGGCTCGCCGCGGCGCCAGGCCTGCGGCCGGGAGAGCGAGGCGGCGTCCAGCGCGAGCGGTTCTGGCGCCGCGCTCGCCGCGCCGATGGCCGGCACGACCGTGAGCAACAGGAGGGCAAGGGCCAGTGGACGGCCCGGCCGCCCGATCGGTGAACGCTTCACGCTACCAACTCCTCGTCAGGACGAGTCGAAAGCCCGCCGGGCGCGCGCCAGCGGGACCGAACTGGAGCCGCCAGCCCTCCTCGCGCGCAGCCTGATCGTCGCCGGCGCGCTCCAGGCGCCGGAGCAGGATGTAGGTGTCGGCCAGCGACACGACGCGGGCCGCCACCATCGCGAAGATGAAGGCCTCGGCGCGATCGAAGGCCCGGTTGCTCTCCCTCCGCATGCCGAGATACACGTAACGGTGCGCCGAATCGTCGCGGCCGGTGTCGTAGTCGTCCCAGCCCCAGCGGTACCAGTCGTACTTGCCGAGGTTCTCGTAGTAGTGCTGGGGATCCTCCTGGTAGGGCGCGAAGTGACTCTCCAGGTAGCCCTCGTGGCCGTCCCGCAGAAAGGCCATGGCGCTCGGGAGGGTATCCGGCCAGGCGAAGGCGGCCCACTCGTCGGCGCTCACCCAGTCCATCCAATCGGGCTGCCCGGCCACGTTCCAGGCCGAGGCCCAGCGGGCCTCCTCCCAGTGGGCCTCCGCGTAGGCCTCGTACTCGTGGCGCAGGTCGAAGCCGCGATCGCGATAGTAGAAGTTCCCCGCCCAGCAGCCGGCCTCGACGGCGAACTGCGTCAGGGCGCGGCCTCGGTGGCCCAGGCTCCACTCACCGAGTCCGGGCAGCAGCAGCGAGTAGAGCAGTGGGCGCGTCTCGAGCGCCGCCGCCGGCGCGGCGAGCGCGAGCAGCGCGAGCAGGGCGCCCAGCGGCCTTCTCATCGCAGCACCGCCAGGCGCTGGAGAAGATGCCGGCGGCCGGCCGGGCCGCTCACCTCGATGCGCGCGAAGTAGACGCCCGAGGCCAAGCTGCGCAGCTCGAGCGGGATCTCGAAGGGGCCGTCGGCGGCCGCGCTGTCCACGCGCGTGAACTTGAGCTGGCCCTCGAGGTCGAAGAGCTCCAGGTGCACGCGCGTGCCGGCCGGGACGGCGGGATGGTGCAGTCGGCAGGCCTCGCGCGCCGGATTCGGATAGAAGAGCCAGCCGTCGGCGGCCAGGCCCTCCAGCTCGCTGATCGGGTGCCGGCGCTGCCAGCGCCCGCTCCGCGCGAAACCCCCACCGCCCGCCCCCCACTCGGGCTCGGCCGTGCCGCTGCCGAGGAAACCGAGCAGGAAGCCGTCGCGGCTGATCGCGTAGACGCGCCCGCCGATGGCGATCAGGTCCTGCGCCGGCGCCGCCGCCAGTGCGCGCGGCGTGCCGAGCAGAGGCCGGGCGTCCGCGCCCACGACGAGCAGGTGACCCGCATCGCCGAAGAGGATCAGCTCGGCGATGCCGTCGCCAGTCAGGTCGGCCGCCCGCAGCCCCGAGCCCACGCGCATCGGCGTGTCGAGGTCGGCCAGCTCGCCCAGGCGCAGCGGCCAGTCGGCGTGCGCGAAGCCCTCGGGGCTGAGCCGGTGCACGCGGTCGCCCGCGGCGAGAAAGAACTCGGGATGGCCGTCGCCGTCCAGGTCCGCGATGGCCGGCTCAGCGCTCAGCCCCTCGCCGCCCAGCGGCGCCTGGAAGCGCAGGGTCCAGTCGGTCTCGCCGAGCGTGGCGACGCGGCCGTCGACGTGGATCCAGAAGATCTCGGCAAGGCTCTCCAGGCCGTCGCCGTCCAGGTCCACCGGCCGAATCCAGAAGGGACCGCCCTCGGGCTCCGGCAGGCCGAAGCGCTGGACGGGTGCCGTGCCGAAGGGGTCGAGGAGGATGAGCGAGTCGTTGATCGCCAGGGCCACGCGCTGGCCGCCGGCGGTCTCGACGCGCACGAGCGGCGCGAAGACGTCCTCGCGCCCGCGCTCCGGCTGGCGAACGGCCACGCCGCGCAGGGCCGCCGGCGCCAGCGCGCCGCGGCGGTAGTCGAGGTCGAGGATGTAGAGCAGCTCGTCCTCGCGGAGCCACAGCAGGCTGGCCGCGGCCGCCGCCGAGTCGAGGAGCGCGATGGGCTGCGAGGCGGGCGGCACCTCCAGCGCGCGCGCGAAGAGCAACGCGGGCGTCTGGCCCGCGGCCGGCGGCCCCCAGGCGAGCAGGGAATCCGCCGTGAGGAGGAACCAGACCGGCTCGCCGAGACCCGGCGCGCTGAGCAGGGCGCTCCCGGCCAGGGTGCCGCTCAAGCGGCGCGGCGCCTGCGGCGCGAGGGGCGGCTCGGCGTCTGCCGCGCTGCCGCTGAAGAGCAGATGGGTCTGCAGGAGCGTGTCGGGATCCAGCGAGTCCATCGCGTAGCCGAGCCAGACGCGCTCGCCGTCGAGGAGCGGCAGCAGGCTGCCGGCCGCCGGCAGCACCGCGAGCGCGCCGGCGATGGCCTCCCGATCGTCGCGCGGCAGGCCCGCGGGCACGCCGGCACGGCGGATGCGGAAGCCGATCGTCGAGTCGACGGCGGTCTCGTTCACCAGGTAGGGGCTGGTCACGAGCTCCGTCAGCCGGAAGCCCGAGGGCGTGCCGTCGTACAGGCGCGTGTCGGGCTGGCCCGCCTCGAGCCACTCGGTGACGTGCCCCGTGTAGAAGGGATCCCGCTCTCCCCCCCGCCACTCGGGCGAATAGGGATCGCCCAGATCGTTCGTGCCGTCCGCCTCGACGAGCTGCACATGCTCGTCCCCGTTCAGGTTGATGATGTTCAGCGGGAAGAGCGTCTCGAAGTCGTGCTCGTCGACATGCCAGGCGAGCAGGCCCGACTGGGGCAGGAAGAGATCGTACTCGCCGCTGTTTGCGGCGCTGTCCGGCCAGGCCGGGAAGTCGATCGAGACGAACTGGAAGACGCCGGTCGCCTCGTCCCGCTTCACGTAGCGGCTGCCCGTGTGGAGCAGCTCCTGTCGATTCTCGAAGAGGAAGTACTCGCGCTCGCTGAGGTCCACGCGCAGGGCCTTCGCGCCCGGCGACTGCACGTTGCTCGCCGTGAGCGTCACGGCGTGCTCGCCGCCGCCCGGGCGCAGCAGGGAGCCGTCGCCCGTGTTCACCCAGCCGAGCAGCTCGCGGTGCCAGATCGCGAAGCTCGTGGGCAGGGCGCCGTAGACGTAGATCGGCTCGTCCGGGTTCTCGGCCGTCTGGAAGCCGAAGAGGATCTGGTGGCCGCTATCCATGAGATCCCAGTAGCCGACGCTGGGCCAGCCCCAGTA
>VGXI01000022.1 GCA_016873475.1 bacterium
TTTTTTCAGTTCGGCAAAGCAGGCGAGGAAGGCCGCCTCGGCGGCCGCGGGCGCGAGCGGCGCGATGCGCTCGGCGAGCGGCGCCGCGTCCAGCCGCCAGTCGGCGGGCGGCTCGCCCATCAGGTCGCGCGCTTCGGTGGCGAGAAGCACCTCGTCGGCCGCGCGCACCGCGGCGGGCAGCGGCCAAGGCAGCGCGAAGCGCTCGGCCGCCGCGCGCAGCAGGCGCTCCTCCATCGCGGCGATGGCCGGGAACTGCTCCTTCACCGGGCGGGGGATGTCGCCGAAGTAGGCCTCGGCCGCGTCGTGCAGGAGTCCCCAGAGACCCTGCTCGGGCGGGCAGATCCGCGAGACGCGCAGCGAGTGCTCGGCCACCGAGTAGAACTCGCGGCAGTGGCCGTTGAAACGGCAGAGCAAGCTGAGCGAGTGCGCGATATCCGCGATGGCGATGTCATCGGCGCGCGGCGCCAGCGGCCAGAACTGGCGCCCGCCGTGGGTCTGGATCCAGCCGTCCGCCACTGGCTGCTAGCCGGCGGCGTCCGCGACGACGGCCGGCTTGCCCTTGAACATCGCCTTGATGAACTCGCGCCGGATTATCCCTATGTGTGCGATTGAGATCTGCTTGGGGCAGACCGCCTCGCACTCGCCGTGGTTCGAGCAGGCGCCGAAGCCCTCGGCGTCCATCTGCTCGACCATGGCCAGGGCGCGCCGAGCGCGCTCGGCCTGGCCCTGCGGCAGGTAGGCGAACTGGGCGACCTTCGCGCTGACGAAGAGCGAGGCGCTGGCGTTCGGGCAGGCCGCGACGCAGGCGCCGCAGCCGATGCAGATGGCCGCGTCCATCGCCTTGTCGGCGGCGGTCTTCGGGATCAGGATCGCGTTGCCGTCCGGCGCCGAGCCGACGTTGCTGCTCGTGTAGCCGCCGGCGGCCATGATGCGGTCGAAGGCGCTGCGGTCGACGATGAGGTCGCGGATCACCGGGAAGCCGCGCGCGCGGAAGGGCTCGATCGTCACCGTTTCGCCGTCGGCGAAGTGGCGCATGCGCAGCTCGCAGGTGGTGGTGGCGCCTCTGGGCCCGTGCGCCACGCCCTGGACGTTCAGACCGCACATGCCGCAGATGCCCTCGCGGCAGTCGCTGTCGAACTCGAGCGGGCGACCGCCCTCGGCGATGATCTGCTCGTTGAGCAGGTCGAGCATCTCCAGGAGCGACATCTCGGGCAGCACGCCCCCGAGCGTGTAGTCCACCAGGCCCCCGCGGGCGCTCGGGCCTTCCTGCCGCCAGATTCTCAGGTGCAGCGTCTTCGCCTCGTTCATCGGTGCGCCTCCGTCTACTTGTAGCTCCGGGTCTTGACCTCGAGCTCCTCGTACACCAGGGGCTCCTTGATCATCGTGTGCGCCTTGCCCTCGCCCTGCCACTGCCAGGCGGCGACGAACATGAAGTTCTCGTCGTCGCGCCTGGCCTCGCCCTCGGGCGTGACGTGCTCGTCGCGCAGGTGGCCGCCGCAGCTCTCCTCGCGCATCAAGGCGTCGCGGGCCATCAGCTCGCCCAGCTCGAGGAAGTCGGCCAGGCGATTGGCCTGCTCGAGGTTCTTGTTCAGCTCGAGCGCGTCGCCCGGCACGCGCAGGTCGTTCCAGAAGGCCTGCTTCAGCTTGCCGATCTCGGCGATCGCCTGCTCGAGGCCGGCCGCGTTGCGGCTCATGCCGACCTCCTTCATCATCACCTTGCCGAGACTCGTGTGCAGTTCGCGCACGCTCTGCTTGCCCTTGATCGCGAGCAGCCTCTTGAAGCGCCCCTCGACCTCGGCCTCGACGGCGCCGAAGGCGTCGGCCTCGGTCTTCACCTCACCCGGCTTCACGCCGGCGAGGAAGTTGGCCACCGTGCGCGGCAGGATGAAGTAGCCGTCGGCCAGGCCCTGCATCAGCGCGCTGGCGCCCAGGCGATTCGCGCCGTGGTCGCTGAAGTTCGCCTCGCCGCCCACGAAGAGGCCGGGGATCGTGCTCTCGAGGTTGTAGTCCACCCAGAGCCCGCCCATCGTGTAGTGCGGCGCGGGGTAGATGCGCATCGGCACGTGGTAGGGGTCCTCGGCCGTGATCTCCTCGTACATCGCGAAGAGGTTGCCGTAGCGGTCGGTCACGACGCCCTTGCCCAGGCGCTGGATCGCCTCGGCGAAGTCGAGGTAGACGCCGTAGCCGCTGGGGCCAACGCCCTGGCCCGCATCGCAGACCGTCTTCGCCGCGCGGCTCGCGATGTCCCGCGGCACTAGGTTGCCGAAGGCGGGATAGCGGCGCTCGAGGAAGTAGTCGCGCTCGGCCTCAGGAATCTCATTCGGCCCTCGCGGATCTCCTGGTTTGAGCGGCACCCAGACCCGGCCGTCGTTGCGCAGGCTCTCGCTCATCAGGGTCAGCTTGCTCTGGTACTCGCCGGCCTGCGGGATCGCCGTCGGGTGGATCTGCGTGAAGCAGGGGTTCGCGAAGACCGCGCCCCGCTTGTGGCAGGCCCAGATCGCCGTGCCGTTGCAGTTCACGGCGTTGGTGCTCAGGTAGTAGACCGGCGAGTAGCCGCCCGTGGCGACGACCACCGCGTCCGCGGCGAAGCGCTTGAGCGCGCCGGTCACCAGGTCGCGGGCGATGATGCCGCGCGCCCGGCCGCCCGCGACAACAAGGTCGACCATCTCGTAGCGATGGATCAGCTTCACCGTGCCGGCCGCGACCTGGCGCATCAGCGCGCTGTAGACGCCGAGCAGGAGCTGCTGGCCGGTCACGCCGCGCGCGTAGAAGGTGCGGCTCACCTGCACGCCACCGAAGCTGCGGTTGGCGAGCGTGCCGCCGTATTCGCGCGCGAAGGGCACGCCGGCGGCCACGCACTGGTCGATGATCGCCGTCGACAGCTCGGCCAGGCGATACACGTTCGCCTCGCGCGAGCGGTAGTCGCCGCCCTTGATCGTGTCGTAGAAGAGGCGGTAGATGCTGTCGCCGTCGCCCTGGTAGTTCTTCGCGGCGTTGATGCCGCCCTGGGCGGCCACGCTGTGCGCGCGGCGCGGCGTGTCCTGGATGCAGAAGTTCAGCACGTTGTAGCCCAGCTCGCCCAGCGTCGCTGCGGCGCCGCCGCCGGCCAGGCCGGTGCCGACCACGATCACCGAGTACTTGCGCCGATTCGCGGGCGCGACGAGCGGGTTGTCTTGCTTGTGCCGCTCCCACTTCGCCGCCAGAGGGCCGGTCGGGATCTTTGCGTTCAGCCCCGTGCTCATCGCCCACCTCCCGCGTGCAGGCCGCCCGTGTCGCCACCGCCGAAGAACATGACGATCGGGATGACGAGGTAGCCGAAGGCCATCACCACCGCGAAGACCGTGGCCAGGGTGTCGAGCGCGGGCAGCGTGGACTTGCGCGTCCAGCCCAGGCTCTGGAAGGCGCTCCAGAAGCCGTGGCGCAGGTGCAGGCCGAGCAGCACCATCATCGCCACGTAGATGCCCACGATGAGCGGCTGCGCGAAGGCGGCGGCGACGACGCTGTAGAGGTCCTTGATCTCGCCGCCGTGCCCGTCGGGGATGTGCTGGGCGCCGCCGAACTTGAAGCTCTTCACGTGCCAAATGATGAAGACCGCGAGCAGCACGCCCGTGTAGATCATCGACTTCGAGGAAAGCGTCATGCGGCTGGTGAAGCCCGCGTCCTCGCGCTTTTGGTAGGGCACCGGGCGCGCCTTCGTCTTGTCGGCGACCGCAACCGTCACCGTGGCCGCGATGTGCACGAAGAGCACGATCAGCAGCCCCACCTCGAACACGTAGACGAACTTGCCGAAGGCCAGGCCCTCGAGGAAGTGCGCGTAGGCGTTGAAGGCCTGGGGCCCGATCAGGAGGGTCAGGTTCCCCAGCAGATGGAGGACGATATAGCCTATGAGCAGGAAGCCCGTGATCCCCGTCAGCAGCTTCTTGCCGACCGAGGACCAGAGCTGGTCGCGCAGTCCACTCATCGCATGCCTCGCAGGTTGGCGTTTGCCGCGGAACCCCGACAAACTAGCACGACTCGTCTTGTTTCGGTAGGCCCTGTTGCGCTCCCGCTCCCGCCGCTTCACAGGCGGTCGCAGAAGCGCAGCAGGGCCTCCCGCAGCAGGGCGGCCATTCTCGCTTGTCGGGAACAGGCGAAGGGCCTACAACCCAGGCATGGCTCGCCGTCTCGCCTGGTTGCTGCTCGCCCTCGCCACCGCGCTCATCCTGCCCCACCTGGACGCCGACCCCTCGCGCCTGGTGTGGCGCGACTTCATCACCGACGAGGGCTGGTGGACCGCCGAGGCCCGCGACCGCACGCTCTTCGGCCAGTGGGTGACGGATGCCTACAACCAGGGTCTCGCCGTGCCGGCCTCGAGCTGGGCCTGGCGGGCGGCCTTCGCCCTCGGCGGCGTCTCGCTCTGGACTGCCCGCGCGCCCGTGGCCATCGCCTCGCTGCTCACCCTGCTGCTCGTGGCGCTGATCGCCCGGCGCGAGCGCGCCCGCGACGAGCTGCTCGCCCCGCTGCTCCTCGCGAGCAGCCTGCCCTTCGTGTTCCACGCGCGGCTGGCGATGCCCGAGGCGCTGGCCACGCTCGGGATCACCGCCGCATGGTGGCTGCTCGGCGGCATCCAGCGCAGCGGCTTCTGGCGGCCCGCGCTGGCCGGCCTCTGCGCCGGGATCGGCCTCTCGGCCAAGCTGAGCGTCGCCGTCGTGCTGCCGCCCCTGGCCTGGATCGCCTTCCGCCAGGCCCAGCCGCTGATCGCCTTCCCGGCGGGCGGGGGGACGCTCCTCGCGCCCACGCCCTGGGCGCGCTGGCGCACGGCGTTGCACTTCGTCTTCGCCGCGTTTCTGGCCTGGGGACTCCTGCGCCTCAGCCTCGGGCTGCGCTACCCGGCCGAGCTGGCGGCGCTCGAGCGGCTCTACCGCGGCGAGAACCTGCCGGCGACGCCCGTGGACCTGCTCGCGAACCTGGCCTACTTCCCCTTCCCGGCGCCCTTCCTCTATCAGGTGGCGCCGCTGCTGGTGCTGGCCGGCGTGGGGGCATGGGTGCTTGGCCTGAACTGGCTGGGCCGCGGCCCGGCCAGCCAGGCCCTGCTGATCCTGAGCTTCGGCGGTCTGCTGCAGGCGCTGCTCGGCAACCCGGCCGACCGGCGCTTCCTCGTCTTCCTGCCCGCGCTGGCCCTGCTGGGCGCCCGCGGCTGGCGCGCCCTGGCGACGGGCGAGGCGCTCCCGCGGCGCTTCGTCGGCCGCATCGACCTCTCGGGCCTGCTCGCGGCGGCCTTCGTCATCGCCTTCGTGCTGCCCGGGCGGCTCGCCCTCTGGTTCGGGCGCCTGCGCAACCTCCAGGGCGCGCCCATCCCGGACGAGCGCCTGCGCGCCCTCGCCGCGCTGCTCTTCATCGTGACGCTCGGGCTCTCGCTGCTTTGGCTCGCGCGGCGGCCGCTCCGGGCGCCGATGGCGCTGGTCGTCGGGCTGCTCGTCGGCTGGTTGATCGTCTGCCTCGAGCACTTCGACTTCCTCGTCTGGGCGGGCCTGGCCCAGGCCTTCGGCCGCTACAGCGCCCGGCCGCTCTGGGACTCGATGGGGGGCGCCTGGGCCATCGCCTGGGGGCTGGCGTCGCTCGCGCTGCTCTGGCTGGCCCTCGCCCGGGTGGGCCTTCTGCCCGCGCTGCGCCTCGAGCGCTGGCGGGCGGGCCTGCCTTGGCTGGTCCCCGTGCTCGCGCTCGCGCTGCTCGCGGCCGGCGCCCTGCGGCCGAGCTTCACCCTTCGCGATGCCCCCGCCCGCCTGGCCGCGCCGCTCGCGGACGGCAGTCCCTGCCTGGGGCTGATCGGCCCCGAAGCCGCCACCCTGGGCCTGGGCACCCGGCTTCCCATCTGGGTGCCGAGGGACGGCTTCAACCGGGAGCTGGCCGACTCGCCACCGGCCGGCTTGCGAATCCTGACAATGATGGAGGACTCTGGGCTGAGCCTGCGGGAGTCCTGGCCACTCGGGGCCGATAAACTGACAATCGGAGGCTCACTTGCCGGGGATTCCCGCTTCATCTTTGCCGTTCAGGAAGCCACACCGGCAATTCCTGACAATTGACTTGACCGGGCGGGCAGGTGCGCTTACAAAGCGGCCATGCCACGCGCGCGCAGCGAGCGAATCCGCCAGTTCGTCCTCGAACAGGCGGAGCGGGATCCGGCAGGTCTTTGCCGACAGGTGCAGGAGCACTTCGGGATCACCCGGCAGAGCGCTCACGCCCATCTGCAGGCCCTGGAGGCCGAGGGTCTGCTAGAGGCAGCCGGCCGCACGCGGGCCCGGCGCTATGGCGCGCGGCCTAGCCAGCAACGCCGCTTCAACTTGCCGCTCGCGATGCAACCGGATCCTGAGCAGGTCTGGAGCGAGCTGCTGGCGCCGCGCCTGGGCCCCCTGCCCGAGCCCTGCCTCGCGACCCTGCGCTACACCGTGCTCGCCCTGATCGCCAATGCGGCGCAGCACTCGGGCGGCCAGGCCCTGCTCCTCTCCGTCGCCCGCCGGAGCGCGCAGCTCGAGCTGCTCCTGCGCGACGACGGCCGCGGCCTCTTCCGCAAGCTCGCCGAAGACCTGGGCATGGACGACCCCGATCAGGCGCCGCTGGAGCTGGCGAAGGGCGGCGCCGGCACGAGTCTCTTGCTTGCCGCGCGGGCGGCGGGGGCCTTCGCGCTCACCGCCAACGGCCTGCGCCTGGAGCGGCGGCCCGCCCGCGAGGGCTGGGCACTCAGCGAGGCGCCGGCGCGCCCGGGCACTTCGCTGGAGCTTGCGCTGCCCCTGCTCGCGGGCCGCGCGCTGGAAGCCGTGCGCGCCGAGCACCGCGCCCCCGGGGGCGGGGACTTCTCGCGCACTCGCGTCCCGGTGGAACTGCTCCCCGGCGCGACGGCCGGCATCGCCGGGCGCGCGCAGGCCGAGCGGCTGCTTGCGCACCTCGAGCGCTATCGCGAGATCTGGCTGGATTTCCGGGGCGTGCCCGCCCTCGATCCCGAAGCCGCCCGCAGCCTCTTCGTCGAGTGGCCGGCCGCGCACGCGGGATGCCGGGTGCGCTGGCTCAAGGCCTCAGCGGCGGTGAGCGCAGCCATCGCGGGCATCAGCGGAGGCGCCGCGCAGCCCCGCGTCGGCCAGGGAGCCTGAGGGTCCCCTCGCCCAGTAACTCGCGCGTAACGGCCTCCTGCCATGCTCTCTGCCAGCGACCCAGCACCCGCTGTCGTTGGCCAATGACCACTCATTTTGGGAGGCAGTGATGTCTAGAAGAGGAATGACCTGCCTGTCCTGCGCACTGGCGCTTGCCGGCTTGCTGCTGACTGCCGGCTCGCTGCCGGCCTTCGTCGTCTACCAAAGCGACTTCGATGGCCTGGCGCTCGGGCCGACGCTGCCCGAGCCCGGGGACCCGGGTCAGGACGGCTGGTTCGCGGTCGAGCATCCGGGAGCCGGCGTCGGCGAACTTCAAAGCGGCATCGGCAATGGCGGGGCCGCGCTGCGCCAGTACTCGCCGCACTCGAATCCAGCCGGGAGCCGCGTAGTCGACCAGCGGCGGCTCGTCCCGCCGGATCTCGCGGCGGAACCCCTGGTCACGCTCGAGTTGGACGCCTACTTCGCGAGCAGCGCGCTCGCGACGACCAACCCCTTCACCGCGTCGCTGAGCGTGCGCGGCGGCCCGCACCCCGGCTTCGTGATCCTCGAGGCGATCTTCGCCGGCGGCAACGGCCTGCCCAAGTCCGAGACCGGTGTCAACTTGGTGCTCTACAGCTTCAACGGCAGTGACAACAACGTGGACATCCCACTCGCCGTGGGTGGCCAGCTCGCCTGGAATGCTTGGCACCATCTCCGCCTGAGCATCGATCAGGGGGCTGATACCTACGTCTCGGTCACAGTGGACGGCGAAACCCAGGATCTCAGCGCCTGGGCCCTGCCGCGCAGCGACGACGGCGGCATCTGGCTGCGCGGCCAGCTGGCCGAGCTGATCGAGGCCGGCATCGCCTGCACGCCTTGGGACGAGATCAACGCTTCCGACGACACGGCGGTCTTCGATAACGTGTCGCTGCGGGCCACGCACGCCGGCGCGGCGCTCCTGCCCGCGGCCGACGCCCTCACCGAAAACGCCGCGCCGCTCTGGGGCGCGAGCGCGGACGATGGCACGGCCACTGTCGCCAACGATGGCGAGGAAGTCCTCGTCGGCGCCAGCTCCCTGCGCTTCGATACCGACGGCTGCTTCGATACTCAGCTGTGGACGCCCCTCGCGCGCAACGCCGATTGGGATCTCTCCGGCCTGGAGGAAATCGCGCTGGCGGTGCGGGCCGACAACCCCAACTCGGGCTTTCAGCACCTGTCCCCCTGGCTGCGCCTCCACACGGCGGACGCCGACTACATCGAGCTCCATGCGACGGACGAGATCCTGGGTGGCGCCCAGGCGAGCTGGCTGCCTCTGGCGATCCCGCTGGCCGGCAGCGCCGCCTGGACGCGCACGGAGAGCGGCAACCCCGATCTCACCCACATCGCCTGGCTCGAACTCCATGCCGACACCTGGGAGTGTGGCTTCACCCTCTGGCTTGACGAGCTCCGCTTCGTGGCGGGTGCGCCCGCCTTCTCCGGCTGGCAGATGCTCCAACGCGACATGTGGCACACGGGCCGGGCCGACTACGCCGTGCCGGCCGAGCGTTTGAACAGCTCCTTCTTCGACGTCTTCGCCTGGCAGACGCCGACGCCCGGCTCCCCGGGCGAGGGCGGCCTCAGCAGCGCGTCCATGGTCTTTGCCGACGCCGCGGGCCCGGGGGGCGCCGACCTGGTAGTGGGCGGCTACCACTGGCCGAAGGGTGTCCAGGGCATGGATCGGCGCACGGGGGCCACCTTCTGGGCGGGCAATCCGGATGGCGGCGAGAGCATCGGCGAGCGGAGCCCGGCCTTCTCGCCGGACGGCGCGACGGTCTACGTCACGAACGACGCCACCGACCACCCGCTGATGGGCTTCGCGGCCGCCACGGGCCCCGCGCTCTACCGGCACAACGGCGCCGATCCCTGGCCGGAACATCTGGGCATGGACTCGCCGACGCTGGCGCCGGATGGGCGAATCTTTCTCCACAGCTGGGTGGACCGGCCCTACGCGGGGATCGATGACGGCGTCGCCATCGCCGAAGCCTGGGCCGCCGCGACGCCGGCCGAGACCGGCCACGCCGATGCGGCGCTCTACCGCGACGGTGCCGTGCTCAAGGTCATCGTCGGCTGCCGCAGTGGCGAGGTTGTCTGCTTCAACGGCGACACGGGCGCCGAGCTGTGGCGGGTGAGCACTGCCCCGATCGATGCCACGGCGACCATCGACCCCGCGACGGGACACATCTACGTCGGCGGCGGCTTCGACAGCGTCTGGATCATCGGCCTGGACAAGGACGGTGCGCCTCTGTGGGGCGACGCCGGCCTGCTCTGCTACGACCACCTCACCGGCGCGGACGAGCGCGCCCAGTCGGCCGGTTGCCTCAGCCAGGATGCTGCCAGCTACTACTTCCAGACCATCGGCCTGGCGGGCAACGGGAAGCTCTACGCCATCGACACCGCCAGCGGCGCGCTCAAGTGGACCTACGCCACCGGCAGTGCCGGCGCGGAGCGCTTGTCGGCCTCGCCGATCGTGACGGCCAACGGCGTCGTCATCGTGGGCAACAACGAGGGCGATGCCTACTTCGCCCTGCTGGACGAGGGCGACCACGCCACGCTGCTCGACATCCTGGCCGTGGACCCGAGCGGCAATGCCTTCGCCAGCGCTACGATGGACGACGAAGGCCGGCTCTACTTGCCCTTGCGCACGGTCTGGTCGCGACCCAACGGCAGCGGCGGCCAGCCGAGCGGCGAGGTGGAGAACCTCTTCTGCGCCATGGATCTCAGCGCCGGCGCGCAGGCCGTGCTCCCGCCCCCCGCGGATCAGGCCGCCTTCGCGCTGAACCAGAGCGTGCAGGTCTGTTGGGAGCCGATCGCGGATCCGGCAGGCGTCTTCTCCCACTACGCGATCTACCGCGCGGAAGCGCCCTTCGGCTCGGTGGCCGGCCTGACGCCCATCGCCACCTTGCTCACGCTCTCACAGAGCGAATACCTCGACGACACGGCGCTCAACGGCGTCTCCTACTACTTCGCGGTGACTACGGTGAGCAACTCCGGCGGTGAGGAGACGGGCGTGGCCGCGGTCGGCCCCCGCACGCCGCGCAATGAGACCGACCTCCAGGTGGTCTGTCTTGCGCGCACGCCGCGCTTCCCGCGCTACGATGCGCTCTACACGGGCTATGAGATCACCGAGCCCAACGGTTTCGGTCCCTACGTCTTCTCCGCCGCCACCGGCCTGGGCAACGGGCAGACCGCCGAGACGCCGCGCTGGCCCGAGTGGGGCGACCCGCTCGAAATGACGGCGACCGTCCGCAACCGGGGCACCAACCCCGTGACCGGCACGCTCACCGCCATCTGGACCACCAACGGCGCCTACGCGCAGACCGACGTGCGCACGGTGGCGATGGCCCCCGGCGACACGATCCAGATCGTGCTCGGCCTCTTCGCCAACGATCAGAGCGACGAGGTCGCCATTCACCTGGACATCGCGGACGACCGGCCGGAGAACAACGACCTCACGGCCTGGCTGCGCAGTGTACCCCTTCTGACCTTCATCGACCGCACACGGATGGAGGAGTTCCGCGAGGAGACGGTTGCCTACCCGGAGGCCGCTACCGACGACTTCATCGACTGGCTGAACCGCCACGCCGCCCGCATGAACGCGATGTTCGCCGAGCAGAACTCGCCCAAGCGCGTCCACTACGACGTGCTGGCGGTGCTGGACGACGCGGCGCCCGATCCCGGGATCGATCGGCTCCCCTTCGGGATCTTCCCCTTCCGCTGCCGCGCCGGCGAGGGCAGTTTCCGGCTCTCGGGCTACTACGATGCGACCCAGGATATCGACTTCGGCCTCATCCACGAGCTGAGCCACCAGCTCGGCCTGATCGATCTCTATCAGCTCGACGTCCCGGGCGAGGCGAATCAGGTGAGCGGCACCGGCTACACGGCCGTGCCCTGCATGATGCACGGCTGCTCGCCCTTCTATTCGGATCACAGCGCACTGGCGATGGCGCACTGGCAGGACGCGGCCCACGGCTACTACGGCCAGTACCTCTACGCACTGCCCGCCTTCGTCCGCCTGCACCTGCGCGGCGTGGACGGCGCGCCCTTGGCCGGCGCCGAGGTGACCGTCTACCAGATGGTAGAGCGGCCCGGCCTGGGCAAGGTCATCACCAACCAGGTGAAGGCGCAGGGCACGACCGATGCGGGGGGCTACTGGACCTTGCCCAACGTGGACATCGACGAGGGTCTCGTGCCGCCCATCGGCACGGGCGACGCCCTCCATGACAATCCCTTTGGCTACGTGGCCGTGGTCGGCACGAACGGCGTGCTCCTGATCAAGGTGACCCACGCGGGCTACTCGGACTACTGCTGGCTCGACATCACGGAGGTGAACGTCGCCTACTGGCAGGGCCAGACCGAGACGGCCACCTTCGAGCGCCAGCTCTATCTCGGCGGCGAGATCGAGACGATCTGGCCCATGGACATGGCTGAGTTGAACGCCGGGTCCTGGGCCGCCTGGGCCGATGGCGCCACGGCATTCGCCTACGATGACACGGAGCTGAAGCAGGTGGGGGCGGCGTCGATCCGTATGGAGACCACCGGCGGCTTCGACACCTACCTGCGCTACCCCGGCGATCATCTGGCGCAGTGGGACCTGTCCAGCGCCGAGGAACTGCGCCTGCACCTCTACGCGCAGAACCCGCACGGCTTCCAGGGCGAGAACCCGCGGATCCGCCTGGTCGGTGCCGACGGATCCATCACCTACACGCCGGCGGCCGACCTGCTGAACGGAGCGATCGGGCAGTGGATCGAGTGCCACGTGCCGCTGGCGGGCAGCGCCGAGTGGCTGCGCACGGATGCGGGCTCGGTGTCTCTCGCCGACATCCACGCCGTCGAGTTGCACGCCGACACCTGGGACTTCGGCTTCACGCTCTGGGTGGACGGCGCCATCTTCTGGCCCCATCCGTTGACCAGCCTGCCCGGCGATGAGCCGGCCCTGCCGGCGCGGCTCACGCTGGCCGGGGCGGTGCCGAATCCCTTCAACCCGACGACGGCGCTGGCCTTCGCCCTGCCACAGGCGGGTCGGGTTCGGCTGCGGGTCTACGACGTGCGGGGCGAGCTCGTGGCGACGCTGCTCGACGCGAGCCTGCCGGCCGGCTGGCATAGTGCCAAATGGGACGGCCGAGACTGCCAGGGTCGCTCGGCCGCCAGCGGCATCTACTTCGCGCGCCTGGAGCAGGCCGAGGAGGTGGTGACCCGCAAGCTGTCGCTGGTCAAATAGGGTCGCGGCCCCTCAGCGAATCAACACGACGCGCCGGCTCTGCGTGAAGCCGGCCGTCTTCAGCACGGCGAGGTAGACCCCGCTGGCGAGCGGGCGGCCGGCCTCGTCCCGGCCATCCCAGACGAAGTCCTGCGGCCCGGCCGGCAGCACGGCGTCGGTGAGCGCGCGCAGGCGCCGGCCCTGCGGATCGCAGATCGTGAGACTGACCCGCCCCGGCGCGGTGAGCAGGAAGGTGACCCGCGCCTCGGGCGAGGCCGGATTCGGCCAGGGCGGCAGCAGCGTGGAGAGCGTGGGGGGCAGCTCGACCGCGAGACTGCGCAGCTCGCGCCAATCTTCGCCCGGATCGCGACCGAAGAGCCGGTAGATGAAGCGGCCACCGGCGAGCAGCGCCGGGCTCTCGTCGAGCGCGCGCCAGCGGCCGCCGCTGACCTCTTCACCCTCGAGGCTGCGCGTGAGGCCGCCGCCGGCCGGCGCCACCTCCACGCGGAAGGCGGGCTCCGCGCCGCTCTCGACCAGCCAGCGCAGGGCAACTTGCGCGGAGCCGGGCTCGGCGGCGAAGTCGGCCACCGCCACGGGCGTGACGAAGGTGCTGTTCGTCAGGCGGGCGAGCTGGTTCGTCCAGTAGCTCGAGACCGCGAGGTCGAGGTCGCCGTCGTTGTCGAAGTCTGCCGCGGCCGGGGCATAGGCGCCGCTGCCGCCCGCCTCGAAGAAGGGCGGCGCCCAGACGCCGTCATTGGGCCGGAGCAACACGCCGACGCTCCCCGCGCCCGAGCAGGTGACGAGCAGGTCCTGGTCGCGGTCGGCGTCGAGGTCGGCGAGCAGGAGCTGATCCATGTCGCGGTCCGCGTTCCAGACGAGCGGCGTGCCGAAGAGCCCGCCGCCCAGGCCGGGCAGCGCCCAGATCTGGCGCTGGGCATCCTTGTGGATGAGCAGGAGGTCGGGCCGGCCGTTGCCGTCCAGGTCGCTGGCCGCGATGTCGTAGGGCTTGTCGGCCGTCGCGTGGGCCACGGCCGGGCCGAAGTGGCCGCTGCCGTCGCCGAAGTGCAGGGCGAGCTGGTCCATGGCATAGACCGCGAGCGCGAGATCGAGATCGCCGTCGCCCTCGAAGTCGCCGACGGCCAGGCCGCGCTGGCCGGAGAGCGTCGGCACTTGCTCCACGCTGAAGGCGCCGCCGCCCTGGTTGATGTAGACGCTCACCTGCCCCGGCGCGCCGCCCAGGTTCGAGCAGGCGAGGTCGGCCAGGCCGTCGCCGTTGAAGTCCGCCGCGACGAGCTTCCAGGGGTTGTCGCCCGTGGGGTAGTCGGCGCCGGGCGCGAAGAGGCCGGCGCCCTGGCCGAGGAAGAGGCGGAGGCGGTCGTCCCAGCCCACGACAGCGAGGTCGAGGAGGCCGTCGCCGCTGAGATCGGCGCAGGTGAGGCTCGTAGGCCCGATGCCGGTCGCGTAGCTCGCGGGCGCGCCGAGGACGCCGAGGCCGTTGTTCAGGAGCACGGTGAGGCTGTCCGCCTGGTAGCTGACGAGCGCGAGATCGGGCCCGTTCGCGCCATCGAAGTCCGCGGCGACCATGGCGAGCACCTGCTCGCCGGGCACGCTGAGGTACTCGGGCGGGAAGAAGAGCGCGGCCGCGGCGGGCGCGGTCCCCCCACAAAGGAGAAGGGCGAGGGCGGCCGGCGAGAGGACCGGCACCCGCGGGCGCTGCCGATCCATGACGGACCTCCGCGCTCGGAGTGGGTCCGCTAGGCGCCTTTGAGCGTGAAGGGCTGGTCGAAGAGCAGCTCGCGGTTGAAGTAGACGCGATAGCGGTACTCGCCCGGCTCGCGCTGCTTGTCCAGGCTGGTGTCCAGGGTGCCCGAGAGCATGAAGCTCGGGGTCTCGCTCTCCTGCACCTCCTCGCGCAGCCAGAAGCGGTCCTCGAACTTCTTCCACTGGATCACCGCGCGGTAGCCCTGCTCCGCGGGCTCGACCTTCACCTCGGCGTAGCGGCGGAAGATCTCCTTCTCGCCCGGCTTGATCCAGACGAGATGGAACATGTTCACCTCGCCAGGCTCGACGCCGGACACTTCCAGCACAGCGCCGACCTGGCTCTCCTCCCGCATTTCAAATTCAGTGCCGGCGCCGATGGGGCGGCCCGTCTTGCGGCCGATGCTGCGGCACAGGGTGAGCTGGGCGTTGAACCTGCCGTCCAGCGCCTGGGGGTTCTCGGTCAGGAGCGCTTGTGCGGCCTTGAATTCCTTCACGCGCTGCTGTTCGCAGCCGGTGCCGCCGAGGGTGAGCATGACGAGGAGCGCGAGGGCGATGAGGCCGCGAGACATGGGGAGTCCTCCCGCAGGGTCCGGTCGAGAAGCATCCGGGTGGCAAAGAAGAAGCCGGACGGCGGGGCCGTCCGGCTGAGGATGCTAGCACGCCGGCAGAGCGCAGGGAAGTCTACTTGAGAAGCAGCATCTTGTTGCTGCTGCGCTCGGCGCCCGCCTCGAGCACGTAGAAGTAGACGCCCGCGCTGGCCGCCTTGCCGTGCTCGTCCGTGCCATCCCAGCTCACGCGATGGTAGCCCGCGCCGAGGCTCTCGCCCCTCAGCAGCGTGCGCACGAGGCGTCCCGTCGCGTCGTACACCTTCAGGTCGGCGGTGGCCGCCGCCGGCAGGCCGAAGCGGATCTCCGTCTTCGGGTTGAAGGGGTTCGGCACGTTCTGCAGCAGGGTCAGGCGGCCGGGCACCGCGCTCTCGTCCACCGCGGTCGGGTCCGGCATCAAGTAGCCACTGAGGCTGAACTCGTCGACGCCCGCCTCCACGACGGAGCCGCCGCCGAAGTCCGAAGCGATGAAGCGCAGGCGCACGGTGCTCGTGAGGTCCACGTGGTCGGCGATATTGAAGCTGCGCTGCACCCAGGCATGCGTGCTGACGTTCGTGTACTCGAGCTGCACCCAGTTGACGCCGTCGTCCGTTATCTCGACCAGCCAGTGATCCTCGTCCGGGTTGCTCCCGGTGTCGTTCGTGTACCAGCACCAGTAGCTCACCGTCGCGCTCAGCATGTCGCTGAGATCGAACCAGGGCGTGAGCAGCGTGGTCTGGCCGCCGTCGACGTCGTCCGCGCCCTGGCTGCCCGTCTCCGCGTTGCCGGTGATGTAGCACTGGGTGCCTGGATCGCTGACGTCGTACTCCGGCTGCACCGGCGTGCCGCCCGCGGAGACGCCGATCGGGTCGACCCGCGTCCAGATGCCCGTCGCCGCGTTGTCGCCGCCCTGGCCGACGGTCCAGCCCTCGTTCGTCTCCATCGTGTGGTGGGCGACGACCGTGCTCTCCACGATGTAGAAGTTGTAGTAGGTGCCGGGAGTGGCCGGATTGCGGCTGAGGTTGTTGACGACGTCCCGCGCCTCGAGCCAGTAGCTGATCTGCGTGCTCAGCGGCAGGCCCGGGATCTCCGCGCGGTAGAGGCGGGTGCCGGCGTCGATCAGCGTCAGCGGCACCTCGAAGAGGCCGCCGCCGTTGATCTTGTAGTAGAAGTGCATCTCGGCGATCGCCGAGAAGTCCCAGATGTTCGCGTCGACGACGTAGGGCCCGACGGTGTCCTCGGTGTGCTCGTGGACGGTGACGTTCTCGATGTAGGGCCCGCGAATGTCGGTGAGCTGGAAGTCGAGGTTCGTCACCTGATCGTCGACGATGTTCACGTTGCCGACGGTGACCGTCTGGAAGCTCTCGTGCTCGACGCGCGCAGTGTAGACGCCCTCCGGCACGCTGCCGGCGTAGTGGCCGTCTGCGGCCGAGATCAGCGTCTGGCTCGTCTCGAGCAGCCGCACGCCGACCGCGCCTACCGGGCTGCCGCCGTTGCTGCTGTTCGTGAGGTTGCCCTGCAGGGTGCCGAGCGCGAGGCTGCCGATCGGCTGGAAGAGGATGGCCCGGCCGCTGGCCAGCGCCGCCGCGGTCGGCGCGTAGTTGGCGGCGTAGGTGTAGAGCAGGCCGTCCGTGCCGTCGAGGTTCGTGATCCCCACGGTCGCATAGCCGTCGCGGGCGTCGGTGTTGTTCACCGTCATGTACTGCATGAGGATGGCGCCGTCGCCCGTCGCCGTCGGGTGTGCGGCCGGGTCGTAGAGGATGATCTCGAACTTCTGCAGTGAGTTCGAGTAGTCGTTGTAGAGGTTGTTGTACTCGATGACGAAGCGCCCGTTGTCCGCGTCGTACCAGGTGAGGACGTAGTTCGTCGTCGTCTCGTAGAGGTTGTCGAAGAAGCCCGCGATCATGGCGTCCGGGTTGCCCGCCGCCGGGATCGTCCAGTTGCGGTAGGTCACCATGTCCGTGTTGCCCATGGCGATCCAGCCGTTGGAGCAGATCGAGACCTGCGTGAATTCCTGGCCATAGTACCGGAAGGTGAAGGGCAGGGTGACGAGGTTGGTGTCGTCCTCCTCCCAGCCTTCGTCGGTGAGGTTGACGCTGGTGCCGACGGCCGAGATCTCCACCCAGGCGTAGGCGGGCGCCCAGGGATAGCCGGTGTCCGTGTTGTCGAAGGCGTAGTAACCGTAGACATCGGGACCGAGGGGATCGTCGCTGGTGCCGGTGCCGACAGGCAGGTTGAACTCGACGGTGTCCTGGCGCCCGCCGTCGAAGGTCAGGCGCAGCGTGAAGGTCGCCAGGTGGCCCTGGAAGCAATTGGGCGAGACGCTGAGCGCGAAGGGGTTGCCCGTGTTCGTCGCCGTGGCGCCGATGCCCACCGTGCCGTAGCTGCCGCTGGCGTCCGTGATCGTGATCCAGGGACTCGCGCAGTCGAGGGTCGCGGTCACCGAACCGGCGGCAACGCCGCCCCCGTTCTGCAGCGTCACGCTGAAGCTGCCCGTCTCGCCCGGGCTCAGGGTGCCGCCGCCGCCGCTCCAGGTGTAGCTCTGGTAGTTGAAGGCCGCGCTGGTCACCGAGAGGCGCAGGAGGCTGGTCCAGCTGCTCGCCCCGCTGGTCGCGGTCAGGTCGAAGTCGATCGTCTCGCCGTCGGGCGCGCCGGCGGCGATCGTCACGTCGAAGTCCTCGGCGCTCCAGACCGTCGCGTTGCCGGCGATGTTGCCGTAGGTCTCCGTGCCGTCGAGCACGGTCGCGTAGGCGCTGGTCGTGCTGATCGTCGCCGTGACGCTGCTCGCGGCCGTGCTGCCCAGGTTGCGCAGGGCCACCGGCAGCTCGATCGACTCGTTCGGATTGACGATGTGGTCGCCGTTGCCGCTGCTGCTGCCGCTCGCGTCGTCGTCGATGGTGACGGCATTGAAGGCCAGATACGTGCCGACCGTGCCCAGGGTCAGGGTGCCCCGGTAGGGCACGTAATTGTGCTTCGTCGCGGTGACGTTGACGGTGCCGGTGGTGACGCCCGCGATGAAGAGGTTGGCGTCGCCGGTGCCGTCCGTGTAGCCCACCGAGCGCAGCTCGCCGGACTTGTAGAGCGCCACCAGGGCGCCCGCCACCGGGCTGCCGCCGCTGGTCACGTGCACCGCGATCGAGTTCGCGCCCGTCGGCACGGTCGCCGGATGGGTCGCCGCCAGGGTGCCGGGATAGGCCGTCCACATGTCGGTGGCCGGGTCGCCCATCAGGCTGTTCCAGGTCGACCAGATGTAGATCGGGTTGTTCTCGTAGTTGATGAAGCTGTTGTACAGCTCGACCTTGCCCCGCGTGTGGCCGCTGCCGAGGCGGTGGTCGGAGCCGTTGATCATGCCCTCCCAGGTGCCCAGGTAGTAGCAGTTGTTGTAGCGGGTGTGGGTGCCGAGCGTGGCCGTGCCCACGGCGCCGATGCCGCCGCCGTTGGAGTCCTTGAGGAAGGCCTCGGAGCGGCAGGTGCCGTCCGACTCGAAGGAGCCCGTGTCGCAGGTGGGAATCACCGCAAAGGGCAGCTTCCCGCTGTTCGCCGTGCCGAGGATGGCGCTCTCGGTGAGGCCGCTCATGTTCCAGTAGCCGCGGTACCCGAACACCGTGGCGCCGGCGTTGATGGCGGCGGTCATCAGCGAGGCGAAGTTGCCGCCGTAGATCTCGTTGACGCTGGTGTAGCCGTTCGCCCACAGCTGGTCGGCCAGCCACTGGCTCGCCCAGACGCAGGTGATGCCCGAGGAGCTGGCGTCGCCCACGCAGACGCCGCGGGTGAACCAGCCGGCGTCCGCCGTCGGCGGCGCCTGTTCGTAGCCGAGGATCTTCGTCACGATCTGCGTCAGGTTGGCCGGGCTGTCGCAGGAAAGGCGCCCGATGTGCACGTCCGGCAGCCAGTCGCCGCCATCGAGCAGCGAGTAATCGTGGTCGCCCTCGCCGTCGTAGCCGGAGTAGGGCTCATGGTTGGTCGCAACGCCGTAGATGCCGGTGGCATCGCCCACGATCGTCACGAATTCGAGCGGCGGGTCGTCGTTGTTGTAGTGGGTCTGGATGCTCGCCTTGATGACCGCGTTGCTGCTCGCGCCGTTCGTCTCGACGACGACACGGTAGCCCTGCTGCCGGCGCCAGGCGAGCAGCGGCTCGATCGCGGTCAGCATGCTGGCGTCATTGCGGATGATCACGAGATAGGTGCCGGGGCCGACCTGGGCGTCGCCCGCGCGGTAGCCGAGCAGCGTGTCGCGGAAGAGCGCATCGAAGGAGGCCGCAATCGCAGTGCGCGGTCGGGGTATGGCCCGCTCGTCGCTGCCGCTGAAGTCGAGCTCGACCTGGACGCGGCTGGTCACGCTGAGCGTTCCGGTCGCCGGGCTCCAGTGCACCGGGTTCAGCGAGACGGCCACTACGCGCTGGCCGTGCAGGATCGCCGGCTCGCTCACCTCGACCAAGGGCCGCCGGGCGACCTCGGCGCCGGCGTACCAGGCGCGATCGACGACGGGCGACGTGGCGTCGGCCGGCTGCATCGGCAGCGGGCGGTAGCCCGCGAAGGCCGCCTCCTCGCTCGCGATCACCCGCGCGCTGACGCCCAAGCCGGCGGGGACGGCAACCAGGCGGCTGAAGGTGGGAAGGGCGGCCTGTCCCTCCTCGCCAGCGAGGCCGCCACCGGGGATCGCCAGCGCCTGGTAGGCCTGGCCATCGATGGTGACGTCGGCGAACTCGAGGGCCGGCAGCGCGAATTCCAGCTCGAGGCGCTCGGTTGCCTGATCGAGGATGCGAAGCGTGGGGACCTGCTCGTCCGCGCCCGGCAGCAACTGAAGCTGCTGCGGCGGCGTGAGGGCCAGGGATTCGGTGCTGAGGAGCAGGGCAGCGAGCGCGAACAAGGCGAGTTGCCTGCGCATGTGAGCCTCCGGTATGGGCAAGGCCAGGGGTGGCAAGCTTCCGGTCGCCCCGCCACAGGGAAGCGGATGCGGCGAGCCGGAATGTCCGCTCAATTATACACGAACGAGACGACGGCTGTCGACATCTGGCAGCGCGTGAAAGAAACACGAAATGGTTCATCGCAAGGAACCGAGGAATTCCTGGCCAGCCGGGGGCGCGCCGGGCCGGCCTCGGGAAGCGCAAGGTTGGCCTGACCCCTCGGCCAAAAGCTAGAATTACTGTAGCTTGCCCCAGATTTCATCCCCATCTTGCTCCCGGGAGGGCCTCCACGATGAGAACGAAGCTCGGGCTGCTGCTGGCGCTGCTCGCCCTGACGGCGGGCGCTGCCCAGGGCGGCGTCATTCATGTCCCCGGCAATTACGCCACCATCCACGCCGGCGTGCAGGCCTGCCCGCCGGGTGACACGGTGCTCGTCGCTGCCGGCACCTACAACGATTGCACGCACGAGACGGAAGGCCCGGGCTCGACGCCCGCCTGCGTGATCATGAAGTCGGGGGTCACCCTGCGCGGGGCGGGCAAGGAGGCCACGATCATCGACGCCCAGTCGCTGGGCCGCGGCATCTTCGCCGAGCTGGTCAGCAACGTGCGCATCGAGAACCTGCAGGTGCGCGGGGCCTTCGCGGCCGTCTACGGCGCGGGCATCCTGATCCGCCAGGTGAACGCAACGGTCGAGGTCAACGACGTCAAGATCGCGGCGAACACGGACGGCGGCGTGATCTGCATCAACAACGCGGCGCCGATCCTGCGCCGCGTGGATTTCGTCGGCAACACGGGCAAGCAGGGCGGCGGCCTCGCGATCGAGGAGAACAGCGACGCCCAGGTCTACGACTGCGTCTTCCTGAACAACACCTCGCCCGCGGGCGGCGCCCTGATCATCCGCGCCAACTGCGAGGCCATCCTCGACGGCTGCTCGTTCACGGGGAACTCGACGAACGCGACCTTCGGCAGCGGCGGCGCCATCCTCTGCCTCGAAGCCGCGCCGACGATCACCGACTGCACCCTGATCAACAACAGCACCCAGGGTTACGGCGGCGGCATCGCCTTCATGAACGGCGCCGCCGGCACGATGAGCCGCTGTCTCATCCAGGGCAACACGGCCACGTACACCTATGGCCTGGGCGCCGGCATCCACGTGGACGGCTCCTCGCCCCTGCTCGAGTACCTGGTGATCACGGGCAACGCGGCCACCGGCTTCTGGGCCGAGGGTGGCGGCATCAACGTGAGCTTCGGCCCGGCGCCCACGCTCCGCCACTGCACGATCTACGACAACACGCTGAGCGCCAATCCGGAGGTCTACGGGGGCAACATCGCCTGCCAGTTCGGCGGCGACGCCATCATCGACAAGTGCATCATCGCGAGCAGCCAGCGGGGCCTGGGCCTCTACTGCTTCTTCGCCACGCCCGTCGTCACCTGCAGCGACATCTGGGGCAATGCCGGCGGCGATGCCATCTGCGGCACGGACGGCGGCGGCAACTTCTCTCGCGATCCCCTGTTCTGTGACTTCGCCCCGGGCGCGGTGTCCGCCGGCAGCCCCTGCATGCCGGGCAACCACCCGAACGGCCCCGGGGCCTGCGACGGCGATCTGATCGGCGCCGTGGACAGCGGCTGCTCGACGGGCGCCGGCGAGCTTCCGCTGGCCGCCCGCCTGCTCGGCAATGCGCCGAATCCCTTCAACCCGAAAACGACCATATTCTTCGTGCTTGATTCGCCGGGAGTTGCTAGCATCCGGATCCACGACCTCGCGGGCCGCCGGATCGCCACGCTCTCCCAGGGCGCGCTGCCGGCCGGCAGTCACCAGGTCGTCTGGGACGGCCGCGACGACCGGGGCGAGCCCGCGGCGAGCGGCGTCTACTTCTACTCCCTGGACGCCCTGGGCGAAACCCGATCGAGCAGGATGACACTGGTCAAGTAGATGAAGCGCGCCACCCTGGCGCTTGCTCTCGGAAGCGGTCTGACTGTCGCGGCGGCCTTCGGGGTCGCCGCGGCGGCGTCCGCCCAGCAAGCCCCCGTCAGCCACGTCGAGATCCTCTCCGATCGCAGCCTCCTCGGCCTCGCGCCGGCGCCCGCCGATCGCGGCGGCGAAGCGACTGGCGCGCTGACTCGGCTCGTCGCCCTGCCGCCCGACGCCACCTGGGCCGAGGCCCGCGTGACGGCCGGGCCCGCGGCGGCGCGGGCCAGCGCGCGGCTGCTGGGTCGCCTGCGCGGCACGCCGGTCGCGCTGCTCACGGTGAGCGCCGCCGATCCGGCAGCGCTCGGCGCCGCGCCGATCGCGGTCGAGCTCCGCCACGACGGCGACTGGCGCGCGCGCGCGACCGGCGCCCTCGGTCGGCACAGCCGCGGCTTCGAGAGCCTTCTGGCCGAGACCCTGCCCGCGCGCGCGGAGGCGCCGGCGACGAACGGCGCCTACCTCATCGTGACGACCACCGAGTATGTCGACGCGCTCGCGCCGCTCGTCGACTGGAAGCGCCGCAAGGGCTTCGACGTGCAACTCGTCACCACGGCCCAGACCGGCGCGAGTGCCGCGGCGATCCAGGCCTGGATCCGCGCGGCCTACGCGAGCTGGGCGAACCCGCCCGAGTACCTGCTCATCGTCGGCGACGTGGAGGATGTGCCCACCTGGGATTTCAGCGACAACCCGACCGACCTGCCCTACGCCCTCATGGACACGGGCGACTGGCTGCCCGACCTCCTCCTCGGCCGCATTCCCGTCAAGACCAGCTTCGAACTGGCGACGGTCGTCGCCAAGACCATCGCCTACGAGCGCGCGCCGGGGGGCAGCAATCCCGACTGGATGCAGCGCTACCTCATGGTGGCCGGCAACTTCGGCTCGGAGACGCCGGTGAGCACCGTCAAGTTCTTCGGCGAGCAGCTCGCGCGCATCGGCTTCGAGAACGCCTTCACACTGCTGCCGCCCTACGACGGCGTCTACTTCCCGCCCATCTTCGGCGCGGCGCAGGCCGTCCCGCTCATCCGCAACACCATCAACAGCGGCGTCGGGATCGTCGCCTACCGCGGCTGGGCCTACGGCACGGCGGGCTGGGAGCCGCCGCACTTCATCGACGAGGACATCCCCTCGCTCGCCAACGGCGCGATGACGCCGGTGGTGATGAGCTTCGTCTGCCTCAACGGCAACTTCAAGGCAAACGAGGATTGCTTCGGCGAGGCCTGGCTGAAGGCCGGCACGCCCAGCGAGCCCAAGGGGGCCGTGGCCTTCATCGGCAACGGCGAGCACTGGAGTCACACGCGCTACAACGACGCGATGGCGATCGCCTTCGCCGAGCGCATCGTCGACCCGACGCTGCGCGACCTCGGCGCCATCGCCCTCGCTGGCAAGCTGCGCTTCATGGACTACTTCCCGCACCAGCTCGACGACACGGGCAACGAAGAGTCGGTGGAGTTCTACGTCCACATCTACAATCTGCTCGGCGATCCCGAGCTGAACCTCTGGCGCGCGGCGCCGGCCGCGCTCGCGGTGACGCACCCGGCGTCCCTGCCTGTCGGCGCGAACAACCTCGAGCTCACGGTGACCAGCGGCGGCCTGCCTCTGGCCGGCGCGCGCGTCGGCCTCGTGCAGGGCGAGACGCTGCTCGGCGCGGCTTTCAGCGACGCGGCGGGGCTGGCGCACCTGACGCTCTCGCCGGTGGCCGCGAGCGGCGAGCTGGCCCTCACCGTGACCGCGCCCGATCACCGGGCCTACGAGGCGGCGCTGGATTTGACGACCAGCGGCGCCTTCCTCGGCCTGGCGAGCTACACCTTGGACGATGCGGCCGGCAACGCCGACGGCAATGCCAACCCCGGGGAGACCCTGAACCTCACGGTCACCCTGCGCAACGCGGGCGCCGCGGCGGCGAGCGCGGTGAGCGCGACGCTCGGCGCGCCGGCCGGCGCCGTCATCGTGCAGGGCACGACGAGCTTCGCGGACATTGCGGCCGGCGCCAGCGCCGAGGCCGCGAGCCCCTTCACCGTCGCCCTCGGCGGCGCTCTCGAGGACGGCCAGCGCCTGCGCTTCACACTGACGGCCAGCCACGACGGCGGGACGGCGGACGTCTCCGACCTCATC
Source organism: bacterium (assembly GCA_016873475.1). NCBI lineage: Bacteria > bacterium. Next base: position 23,673 of record VGXI01000022.1, read on the forward strand.
GTGCCCGTGGTCGCGCCGGCGCTCGCGGTGAGCGCGACGGCCTTCGGCGATCCGGGCTACGCCGCGCCGGGCCAGAGCGTGTCCCTCGCGCTGACCCTCGCGAACACTGGCCACCTCGCCACGGGCGCGCTCACGGGCAGCCTCGCCCTGCTCGACCCCGAGCTCGGCAGCGTGACCGACGCAGCCGGCGCCTGGCCCGCCCTTGGGGTCGGCGCGAGTGGCGACAACGCGGGGGACACCTTCACGCTCGCCGTCGACGCCGACGTGCCGCACGGCAAGAGCCTGCCGCTCCTGCTCACGTTGACGGACGCGAACGGCTACAGCGTTGCCCTGCCGCTGGCCCTGCCCGCCGGCCTCGTCAACCCCGCGGCGCCCGTCGGGCCGGACGCCTACGGCTACTACGCCTACGACAGCGCGGACCTCTTCTACACCGAGCGGCCGGCCTACACCTGGCAGGAGCTGAGCCCGCTCTTTGGCGGCAGCGGCACGGAGCTGGTCTTCAACTTCGACAACGAGGTGAAGCCCATGCTGCCCCTGCCCTTCGACTTCGTCTACTACGGCCGTACAGTGAGCAGCCTGCGTATCTTCGACAACGGCTGGATCACCTTCGACAACGCCGGCGGGCTCGACTTCTACAACTGGAACCTGCCCAACCAGCACGGCAACCACTCGGTGATCGCGCCCTTCTACGACAACCTGACGACGCAGACCGCCGACAGCCTGGTGGGCAGCGAGTACATCGACGGCATCTACCACCAGCACGACGCGCTCGCGGGCACCTTCACCGTCGAGTGGAGCCGCGTGCGCCACTTCCGGCCGGAGATCACCGACCTGCAGAGTTTCCAGGTCGTGCTCTACGACCCGGCCGTGCATCCCACGGCCTCGGGCGACGGCGAGATCGCCTTCTTCTACCGGCAGGTGAACAACTCCGACTACGCGCGCGGCTATGCGACGGTCGGCATGGAGGACGACAGCGAGACGATGGGCCTGCAGCTCAGCTACTCGGGCCTCGACGCGCCGGGCATGCTGCCGCTCTCGCCCGGCCTCGCCGTCAAGCTGACCACGGAGCCGCCGGTCTACGACGCCTTCCGCCTGGACGCTTTCACGGCGACGCCGGCAGCGACGGGCCTGGCTCTCGCCTGGTCGACGCGCGACGCGCGCCCCGTCACCGGCTGGCGCCTCTGGCGCGCCACGCCGAGCGGCGAGACCCTCGTTGCCGAGTTGCCGGCCGGCCAGCCGCACTGCCTGGACGCCGGCGCCGATCCCGCGCGCGACGAGCTCTACCGCCTCGAGGCGCTGCACCCCTACGACCTCGTCTCCTCGCTCGGGCCCTTCCACAGCCTCGCCGAAGAGGAGAGCCCCGGCGCGCTGCGCCTCAGCCTCGGGCAGAGCCTCCCGAACCCCATGCGGGAGAGAGCGCGCATCGACTTCGCGCTGCCGGCGGCGGGGCCGATCAGTCTGAAGATCTACGATGCCGGCGGCCGGCTGCTGCGCGCCCTTGCCGAGGGCGAGCTGCCGGCCGGACCCGCGAGCCCCCTCTGGGACGGCCGCGACGATGCCGGGCGCCAGGTGCCGGCGGGGATCTACTTCTACCGGCTGCGCGCGGGGGGCGAGGTTCTCACGCGTAAGCTGCTGGTGATCCGCTAGGCGGATCGCCGGGAGGTCCAGGCGCGGCGCCACCGGATCGCCGCGCCTGGCTCGCCGGCCCACGGGAATCGGGCGATGACGCTGATCTTGCTGCTCTTCCTGCTGCTGGCCGGGCTCGGCATCACCGAGACCCTCCGCCACTGGCGCATCCGGCGGCAGATCCCGATCCGCATCCACGTCAACGGCAGCCGCGGCAAGAGCTCGGTGACGCGCCTCATCGCCGCCGGGCTGCGCGCCGGGGGCCTGCGCACCTTCGCCAAGACCACGGGCTCGGGCCCCGTCCTCGAGTGCATGGCCGTGCGCCCGGACCTGCAGTGGATCTGCGAGCATCGGATCGTGAGCGCGACGGTGGGGGTGATCACGAACGTGCGGCCCGACCACCTCGAGGTGATGGGACCGCGTCTGCTCGACGTCGCGCAGAGCCTGGCCGGCACCGTGCCGCGCGGGGCGCTGGTCGTGACGGCCGAAGACGAGTACGCCGAGGTCATCGCCGCCAAGGCGAGCGCGCTCGGCTCGCGTTTCTTGAGAAGCGATCCGGCCTCGGTGAGCGAGGAAGACCTGCGCGGCTTCCAGTACGTGGAGTTCGCGGAGAACCTGGCGCTCGCGCTGGCCGCCTGCGAGGCGGTCGGCGTCGATCGCCGCCGGGCGCTGGCCGGCATGTGGGCGGTCAAGCCCGACATCGGCGCGCTGATCCCCTACCGCTGGCAGGAGGCGGGCAAGGACATCGAGTTCGTGAACCTCTTCGCCGCAAACGACCCCGAGTCCACGGCCTTCGTCTGGGAGCACCTCGGCCTGCCCGCGCACGAGTCCGAGGCGATCGCGATGGTGAACATCCGGGCCGATCGCATGCGCCGCAGCAAGGACCTGGCGCCGCTCTTCGGCGGGCGCATCCGGGCGGCGCACTACCTGATCATCGGCGAGGAGACGGACGTCTTCGCCGAGATCCTGCGCCGGCAGGGCCTGCCCGCCGAGCGCCTGGTCACCGTCGGCGGCCGTGACGCCGCGGCGGTACTCGCCAAGGTGATGCAGATCGGCGGTCCGCGCGTGCGGCTGGTCGGGATCGGCAACATCGGCGGCGTCGGCGTCGACCTGCTCGCCATGGTCGAGGAGCGCTGCGCGGCGGCGCGGGAGGGGAGCGCGTGATCTACCAGTCGATCGGCCTCGGGCTCGTCGTCAGCCTGGTCTTCTCGGAGGTGCTCGGCCTCGCCGCTGGCGGCCTCATCGTGCCGGGCTACATCGCGCTGTATCTCGACCAGCCCTTGCGGGTTCTCGGCACGGTGCTCGCGGCGCTGGTCACCTACCTCAGCCTGCGCCTGCTCAGCCGCTTCGTCCTCCTCTACGGCCGGCGCACCCTGGTCTTCTGCGTGCTGGCCGGCTTCCTCTTCGGCTACGCCACGCGCTTCCTGCTCGTGGCGGGCGACTGGGTCGGCATGGAGGTCGACCTGACGATCATCCAGTCCATCGGCTACATCATCCCGGGCCTGATCGCCTACTGGATGCTGCGGCAGGGCATCCTCGAGACGCTCTGCACGATGCTGATGGCCGCCTTCATCGTGCGTCTGGCGCTGGTGGTGGCGCAGGGAGGAGGGCTCATTGAGTTCGCGCTCCGATAGGCGCCGCAAGCTGATCCTGGTCGGCCTCGCCCTGCTCGCGCTCGCCTTCCAGGCCGCGCTCGAGCTGACCCGCAAGCCCGTGCGCCAGCGCGACTACGAGCTGAAGCTCGAGGCCGCCCGGCGAGCGAACCTCGCCTTCGACGCCGTGCGCCGCCACCGCCTGATGGAGGGCGCCGTCCTCGACCTCGTCAACGACCCGGCCGGCACGGGGCTCATCGGCCCCGAGTTCAGCCTGATCACCAACGCCCAGGGCGTGCTCGGCGCCAAGCTGACGACACTGAACCCGAACTGGGCCGGCGTCCTCGTCGGCTACCTGCGCCGCGCCGGTCTGGGGCCCGGCGACCCGGTGGCGGTGGCGCTCTCTGGCTCCTTCCCGGGCCTGAACATCGCCGTCTTCGCCGCCCTGGAGACGCTCGAGCTGTCGCCGGTGGTCGTCACCTCGGTGGGCGCCTCCATGTGGGGCGCCACCGATCCCGACTTCACCTGGCTGGACATGGAGCGCCTCTTCGCCGAGGAGAACATCTTCCACATCCGCTCGGCGGCGGCCAGCTACGGCGGCGGCGACGACATGGGCCAGGGCCTCAGCCCGGAGGGCCGCGAGCGCCTGCGCGCCGCCATTGCGCGCAACGAGGTGCAGCTCCTCGAATCCGAGAACATCGAGGAGGCGATCACCAGGCGCATGAGCTACTACGTGGAGGCCCTGCGCGGCCGGCGGGCGAAGGCCTTCATCAACGTGGGCGGCGGCGTCGCCAGCCTGGGCACCAGCCGCAACAAGGTGCTGCTGCCCGAGGGCCTCAGCTTCGACGTCGCGGAGCACAACTACCCGCGCAAGGGCGTCATGGTCCTCATGGCCGAGCGCGGCATCCCGGTCATCCACATGCTGAACATGCAGAAGCTGGCCCGCGAGGTCGGCCTGCCCGTCTCCCCCGACTACCGGCCCCAGCCGGGCGAGGGCGAGATCTTCGTGCGCGAGAGCTACCGCTTGGCGCTGGCGGCGCCCCTGCTCGTGCTATACTGCGCCATTTGCGTCCTGGTGCTGGCCCCTGAACTGCGCCGCGGTCTCTTCGATCGCTGGAGCGGCCGCATGGATGGTGACTCGGTATGAAGCGTCTCGGGATCGGACCGCTCGCCGCCGCGCTGCTCGCCGCCGCGTTCGCCCTCGCGCCGCGCGAGGCGGCCGCCGCCTGGCGCGGCCTCAAGCCGGCCGACAGCGCCGGCGAGGTCTGCCTCGCCGTCAAGGGCGAGACCTTCGACTACGCCCTCCTCGATCGCGCGAAACCCGCGGTGCTCGAAGTCCGGGGGCCGCGCAAGATCAAGATCGTCAGCCGCTACCTCTTCGGCCCCGGCGACGCGGGCACGGGCGTCTACACGCTGCGCGTGCTGATGGACGGGGAAGAGGTGCTGCGCCGCAGTTACAGCAGTCCATTGCTGGCCGGGGCCGCGCGCTGCACGGGCGGCGGCGAGGCGGCGGCCCTGCGCAGCACGACCCTGCGCGTGCCGACGGGCAGGCACCAGATCCAGGTCTACGCCGAGGTCGAGGGGGAGGGCCGCGCCGCCGCGCGCTTCTTCCGCGAGGTCAAGCGCGCGAA
>VGXI01000023.1 GCA_016873475.1 bacterium
CGAGCGCAGCCCGGTCATGGTGGTCAAGGCGGACGGCCGCCGCGTCTCCTACGAGCGGGAGAAGATCCTCGGCGGACTGCTCAAGGCCTGCGAGAAGCGACCGGTCGCGCGCGAGTCGCTCGAGCAACTCGTCGACGGCGTCGAGCGCGACCTCGTCTACGCCAGCCTGGGCGGCGAGCTGACCAGCCAGGCCATCGGCGAGGCGGTGATGGAGCGCCTGCACGCCCTGGACGAGGTGGCCTACGTGCGCTTCGCTTCCGTCTACCGGCGATTTGCCGACCTCAACCACTTCGCGGCGGAGCTCAACCGGCTCCTCGACCAGCGCGAAGGCAAGCAGAAAGGATAGGGTGACGATGAAGACGACGTTGACGGAGCGGCGAACGGCGCTGGCCCTCGCAGCGCTGACCGCGCTGCTCGGCGGACTGGGACTGCTCGGCGCATGCGGCGGCGCGAGCGTCGGGGCGGGCGGGGTGGTCCTCTCGGGAGCGCCCGCCGGGCCGCCGCTGGACTTCAACTTCCAGCCGCCGGCGACGCCGATGCCCTTCAGCGTGGACACCGCGAGCGAGGCCGAGTTCAGCGGGACCTCCTTCATCTCGACCTTCCGCTTCCAGTGGGAGGCTCGCGACTGGCAGGCGGAGGGGGCGGACTGGACCTGCGACCTGCGCTTCAGCAAGCTGAGCGCCGCTCAGCGGCGGGGCAGCGGCGTCGCGATGGAGAGCGAGGACGCGGTCAAGAAGCTCGAGGGCTTCAGCACGCGCTTCCGCAAGACGACCGAGGGCTTCGCCCCCGTCGCGCGGCCGGCCAAGGACAGGGAGTTCCTCGCCATCTTCGATCAGCTGCAGGGTGGGCTCTCGCCGCTGGACTTCAAGGTGCCCGCTACGCCGCCGCGCCTCGGCGACAGCTGGCTGGAGCCCATGGACATCGACGCCCTCGACGTGCTGCGCTCGGCGATGAAGGACTCGACCTTCACCCTCACCTACGCCGCCGACGAGACCAGCCAGGGCCGCGCCTGCGCGCGCATCCGGTACCAGGGCAAAATCGAGCTCGACGGGGTCGTCTCGGCGCCGGCTGGCGCCTCCGAGGGCGGCAGCGCGCAGATCAACGGGCGCATCGAGATCGAGGGCAGCGCGCTCTACGACAAGGCGCGGGGCTTCATGCTCCAGGACGTCGGCAAGTCGAAGCTCATCCTCAAGCAGCGCGCGCTGGACGACAAGGGCGCGGCGACGGGGCCGGAGCAGAGCGTCGTGCAGAACGTGAACTACACGGTCAAGTACCTCGGCAGCTGATGGCCGACGAGCGCCGCGAGAGTCTGCCGCGCATGCCCTTCCTGGCCCACCTGGAAGCGCTGCGCTCCCTGCTCATCGTCGGCGTCATCGCGGTGACGGTGGCGACGGCGGCGGCCTGGACCGTCGCCGGTCGCATCCTCGACTTCCTCGTCACGCTGCTGCCCGCCGGGGCGACGGCCAACGTCTTCGCCCCGGCCGAGGCCTTCATGATCCGGCTCAAGGTGAGCTTCGCGACCGGGCTCTTCGCAAGCGCGCCCGTCCTGCTCTGGAAGCTCTACGACTTCCTGGCGCCCGCGCTCTACCGGCGCGAGCGGGGGCGCCTGCGCGTGCTGCTCGTCCTCTCGGCCCTGCTCTTCTACGCGGGCACGGTCTTCGGCTACTTCGTGATCGTGCCGTTGAGCTTGAACTACTTCTTCGGCCTGGTCACGCCCAGCCTGCACATGACCCTGGGGATCACCGATTTCTTCAACCTCGTCGCCAAGATGAGCGTCGCCTTCGGCATCGCCTTCCAGCTGCCGATCATCATCTTCCTGCTCTCGCTGCTGGGGCTGGTCTCGCCGCGCTGGCTGCTCTCGCAGTGGCAGATGGCGATCGTCGTCGTGCTCGTCCTGAGCGCCGTGCTCACGCCGGGCGGGGACATGGTGGGGCAGACCCTGATGGCGGCGCCGCTCATCCTGCTCTACCTGACGAGCTGTGCGCTCTCGCTGCTCGTGGCGCGCCGCGATCGCGGGCGCGCGGCCAGCGCCTCCGTTGACACCCCGCCCGACCTGTGATAATTTGCGGTCTCGCAGCCATTTAGATCGCTCTCGCGCGGCCGGCCACGAACGCGACGGCCGCCCATCCGCCGCCCCCGGCGCTGGAGACGGATGAAGCCCGCCTTTCTCAAAGGCCTCAAACTGGGTAACTTGCGCCTGCGCGAGGCCCTCGATCGCGATCTCCTGCGCGTCGAGGCGCTGGTCCGCGACAGCCTCCGCGCGGACGAGCCCTTCATCGCCGGCCTCACCGAGACCGTCCTCGCCCCCCCCGGCAAGCGGCTGCGGCCCATCCTCGTGCTGCTGGCCGCCGGCCGGCCGGGCGCCTCCAGCCAGGCCGCGGTGCTCGCCGCCGCCGTCGTCGAGATGATCCACACGGCCACGCTCCTGCACGACGACGTCGTCGACGCGAGCCTGCACCGCCGCGGCCAGCCGACCCTGAACGCCCTCAGCGGCGATGGTGCCGCCATCCTGATGGGCGACTTCGTCTACTCCCGGGCGATCACGCTGCTCGTCGAGGCCGAGTTGACCCAGGTGCTCGGCCTGCTCGCGACGACCGTGCACCGGATGAGCGTCGGCGAGCTGATGCAGCTGGACCTGCGCGACCGCCGCCTGCTCTCGGAGGAGGCCTACCGGCGGGTCATCTACGAGAAGACGGCGCGCCTCATCGAGGCCTGCTGCGCGAGCGGCGCCATCCTCGGCGGCGCCGCGGCGGGCGTCGCCGCGGCCTACAGCGACTTCGGCCGCAACATCGGCATGGCCTTCCAGATCGTCGACGACGTGCTCGACTACGAGGCGGATCCGGCGGTGCTCGGCAAGCCGGTGGGCAGCGACCTCGCCGAGGGCAAGCAGACCCTGCCGCTGCTCCTCGCCCACGCGGCGGCGCCGCCCGCGGGGCGCGCGCGCCTAGAGGCACTGCTGGCGGCCCAGGACGGCGATGCGGCGCGGCAGGAGATCGTCGAGCTGGTGCGCAGCCTCGGCGGCACCGTCGCGGCCCTGGCCGCGGCGCGGCGCTACGGCGAGGCAGCGCGGGCCGCGCTCGCGGGGCTGCCTGCGGGCGAGATCCGCGAGGCCCTGGACGCCACCGTCGACTACGTGGTGGAGCGCGAGCGCTAGCGCTCGCCGGCGGCGGTGCCGCCCGAGCCTGCCCAAGGAGACCCGCGACGATGAGCACGAGCGATAGCCGCAGCCGTGAGAAGCGCCCCGCGCGCAAGGTCGCCGCCGCGGGGGGCGCCGGCAAGCCGGTCGCCGACGCGAGCAGCGCCGAACTGGCCCGTGAGGCCGCCCAGCACGCTCTGGCCAAGAAGGCCGAGGATCTGGTCGTCCTCGACCTGCGCACCTTGAGCCCGATCGCGGACTTCTTCGTCATCGCGACCGGCCTGAGCGATGTGCACGTGCGCGCGATCGCCGACAGCGTGCAGGAGGGGCTGCTCGCCGGCTCGCGGCGCGCCAAGCCCTGGCACCTCGAAGGCAACGACACCCTGCGCTGGGTGTTGCTCGACTACGTGACGGTGGTGGTACACGTCTTCCAGCGCGGGACGCGCGAGTACTACGGCCTCGAGCGGTTCTGGGGCGATGCGCCGCGCGAGGAGATCGCCGACGCGCCGGGCGGCGCCGGAGGCGCCGCGTGAAGGAACGGATCCGGGCGGCGATCGTCGACTACTTCCGCGAGCGGCACGGCGACGTGGACTGGGCCTTCGCCGGCGGCTCGCAAGGCCCGGCCGAGATCGGCCTGCTGCCGCCGCGCGAGAGCGGCCACGGCGATCTCAGCACGAACGTCGCCATGCTGACGGCCAAGGCCTGCGGCCTGCCGTCGCGCGAGCTGGCGACGGCGCTCGCCGCCTGGTGCGCCGAGCGCCTGCCCGGCCTCGTGGCCGAGGTAGCCGGGCCCGGCTTCCTCAACTTCCGCCTGCCGGCGGGCGCCCAGCAGTCCCTGGTCGCGGAGATCCTCGCCGCCGGGCCGGCCTACGGGCGCAGCGATGCCGGCGCCGGCCAAACGATCTGCCTCGAGTTCGTGAGCGCGAATCCGACCGGACCGGCGGTGGTGGTCAGCGCGCGGGCGGCCGCCTTCGGCTCCACGCTCGCGCGCCTGCTCGAGTTCGCCGGCTACCGCGTGACGCGCGAGTTCTACGTCAACGACACCGGCTCGCAGGTCGATGCGCTGGGCGAGAGCCTGCGCGCGCGCCGGCGCGAGCTGGCCGGCGAGCCGCTCGTGTTGCCCGAGAACGGCTACCACGGCCTCTACCTGCGGGAGATGGCGGCGCAGCTCGCGCCAGCCGACGTGAGCCGCTGGGAGGCCCTGCCGCCCGCCGCTTGCCGCGCGGCTTACGCCGGGCACGCGCTCGCCCTGCTCACGGCCGATCTCCGCGCCGAGATGGAGCGCTTCCGCGCCCCCTTCGACGTCTGGTCCAGCGAGCGCAGCCTGCACGAGAGCGGCAAGGTCGCCGAGGTGTTGGCCCGCTTCGAGGCGCAGGGGCTCATCTACGAGGCCGAGGGCGCGCGCTGGTTCCGCGCGAGCGCGTTCGGCGATGACAAGGACCGGGTCGTCCTGCGCGGAGACGGCCGGCCCACCTACTTCCTGGCCGACGCCGCCTACCATCTGGACAAGCTGCGCCGCGGCTTCGCCAAGGCGATCACGGTGCTCGGTCCCGATCACCACGGCCACGTGGCGCGCATGCAGGCGATCGCGCAGGCGATCGGGGCGCCGGCGGGCTGGCTGGAGATCATCGTCCTGCAGCTCGTGACCCTGGTCGAGAACGGCGCGCCGGTGACGATGAGCAAGCGCGCGGGCGAGTTCGTCACGATGGGCGAGCTGGTCGACGACGTCGGCGTCAGCGTGGCGCGCACCTACTTCCTGACACGCCGGCGGGACAGCCATCTGGAGTTCGACCTCGGACAGGCGCGTGAGCAGAGCGCGAAGTCGCGGGTCTTCTACGCGCAGTACGCGACGGCCCGCATCGCCGGCGTGCTGCGCAAGGCGGCCGAGGCGGGACTGGGGGCCGCCGGCCTGCCCGCGGCGGCGGCGCTCGGCCGTCTCGCCAGCGAGGAGGAGTTGGAGCTGGTCCGCCAGCTCGGCGAGTTCCCGGCGCTCGTCGCGGGAGCGGCCGCCGCGCGCGAGCCGAACCGGCTCTTCAACTACCTGAGCGACGTGGCGGCGGCCTTTCATCGCTTCTACCACGAGCGCACGGTGGTCGGCGAGGACGCCGAGCTCAGCGCGGCCCGTCTCGCGCTCTGTCGCGCGGCGCAGCGCGTGCTGCTGAGCGGTCTCGAACTGATGGGCGTCGACGCGCCCGAGCGCATGTAGCTGGCGGCCCGGCGGCGGGCTGCCAAGGAGGGGGATGGGCGCCGAGCGACTGCTCGCCGTGGGCTCCCTGGCCTACGACGACATCGAGACACCGGCGGCCGCGGGCAGGGCGCTGCTCGGCGGGAGCCTGGCGCACTTCAGCGCCGCCGCCGCCCTCACCGGCGCCCTACCCGTGCTGGTCGCCGTGGTCGGCGAGGACTTCCGCGCCGAGGACCTCGCCTGGCTCGCGCGGCTGCCCGCCGATCTCTCGGGCGTCGAGCGCCGGCCGGGCCGCAGCTTTCGCTGGGGCGGCCGCTACGGGCCCGACTGCGCCGGGCGCGAGACGCTCTTCACGGAACTCGGCGTCTTCGCGGACTTCGCGCCGAGCCTGGGCCCGCAGCAGGCCGACTGCGAACTCGTCTTCCTCGCCAACATCCAGCCCGCGCTGCAAGCCCGCGTGCTGGACGCCGCGCGGGGGCGGCGCTTCGCGGCGATGGACACGATGAACCTCTGGATCGCATCCGCCCCTGCGGATCTGCTGGCCGTCATGGCGCGCGTCGATCTCCTCTTCATCAACGACGAGGAGGCGCGCCAGCTCACCGGCGAGCGGAACCTCGTGCGCGCCGGGCGCGCGCTGCTCGCGCGCGGCCCGCGCTTCTGCATCGTCAAGAAGGGCGAGCACGGCGTCCTGCTCTTCGCGGCCGGCGAGGAGGCGGTCTATCCCTGCCCGGCCTTCCCGGTGGACGCCCTCGTCGACCCGACCGGCGCGGGCGACGCCTTCGCCGGCGGCGTCATGGGCCAGCTCGCCCGCGAGGGGCGCTGGGACCTGGGCGCCCTGCGGCGGGCGCTGCTCACGGGCAGCGCCGTGGCCAGTCTGGCCGTGGAGGGACTCGGCCTCGACGGGCTCCGAGGGCAGCGCCCGGCCGCCCTGACCGCCCGGCGGCGGGCCCTGGCGGAGCGGCTCCGAGCGCCCGCGGCGCCGGGCCGGGGTCGGTCTGGCGTCCCCGGTGGAAATGTGCTAGGATAGCCCGCGTCCTCCCCATGGGCGCGCACCTCAGGACCGGCAGCGTGAAATGACGTCCAACCCTATCAATATCAATTACTTGCAGTCTTTGGTCACGGGCCTGCGCGAGGTCACCGGCTGCCGGATCGTCGTCAATGCGGCCGGGGAGGTGACGGAGGTCCACGTCACGGCGGTGTCCCAGCGGCCGCCCCGCCTGATCGCCCGCGACGTGGACACGGTCCTCAAGGTGCGCGGCGGCCTGGACATCGACCACCGCTGCATCCAGGTCGCCATCGTCGACCCGAGCGCGCTTGCCCCCGCGCCGGCAAGCGCGCCCGTCGCGGCAGCGAGCGGGCCTGCCGGCCAACTCATCGTCGAGGCCGAAGCCGCGCCCCCGGCGGGCGAGTTGATCATCGAACCCGCGCCGGCGCCGCCCGGGACGAGCGCGCCGGGGGGGCCGGTGGACGACCCGGCGGAGGATCGGGTGGAGGACGAACTGGAGCCCGTCGAGCCGCGCGTGACCTACGAGAAGCTCACCGTGACGCACGCCGGCGGCCAGGTGACCGCCGCCGTCGAGCTCGGTCGCGGTGAGCGCCGCGCGGTGGGCGAGTGCGTGGTCGCGGATACGCCCGACGGCCACCTCGCCGCTGTGATCCACGCCACGCTCGAGGCGCTGCTGCTGCTCTTCGAGACCGGCCTGCACTTCGACACGCCGCGCTTCGAGCGCCTCCACTTCGGGCGCGAGGAAGTGCTCGTCGTGCATCTCAGCGCCGTCGCCGGACGCGAGCTGTCGAGCTTCACGGGCGCCGCGGTGGTCCGCCAGGATCCCCGTCAGGCCGCCGTGCTGGCCACCCTCGCCGCGCTCAACCGCCTGGTCGGCCTCTGGAGCGCGCGCGAAGCCGTCGACTTCGATATCGTTTGATTCCCGCGTTCCCGGTCCGCTTCGGACCGGGAGGGAACTTCGCCGCCCCGGTCCGACCGGGAGCGGGGAACATCTGGTTGACACCCCTGGCGATCCCGGACAACATCCCCTGCCGGTGCGAGTGCGGCCAGCGGAGCGCATGCCTGCCAGCGGAGCGGTGCCTGCCGATTCCACGCCAAGGAGGTGTGCCATGTTCAAGTTCATCATTGATCTGTTCTTTGGCGATCTGCTCTTGACCAAGACCTGGTGGTAGACGCCGCATCGCACCGGCGCTTCGCACCCGGGAGCCGAGCTTGGCGACATTCCTGAGCGGCCGCAGCCGAGTCTTCAGCGCGTACTACTTCGCGGTCAGCCTCGCCGGCTACCTCGCCCTCTTCTTCTGGTCCCAGGACCTCGATCCCCGCCGCTGGCTCGAGTACGCGATCTTCGTCCTCCTCGTCGTCATCGCCGATCTCGTCAACGTCAGCCTGCCCCACGGCGGCGCCTCGATCAGCGTCTCGACGCCGATCACCTTCGCCTCGATCGTCATCTTCGGCGCCTACCCGGCGGCCTGGCTGGAGGCGGTGAGCGCGATCATCGTCGAGGGGCTCGTCAACCGGCGGCCGCTGGAGAAGATCTTCTTCAACGTGCCGGTGCTCGCGCTCTCGACAGGTCTGGCCGGCCTGGCCTTCCAGGCCCTGCCCTTCAGCCAGTCCCTGACCAGCCCGCTCTTCCTGATCCCGCTCGTCGTCTGCGGCATCGTGCACTGGCTGGTCAACACCTCGCTGGTGAGCACGATCATCGGCCTCTCGGACGGCCGCAATCCCCTGCGCATCTGGCGCAGCAACTACTTCTGGAATCTCCGCCATCTGATTGCCTTCGTGCCGCTGACGGCGATCATCATCCTCGTCTACCGCTTCGCGGCGCCCTGGACCCTGGCCCTCTTCATCATCCCGCTGCTGCTCCTTCGCTACGCCTACCGGCTCTACCTCGACATGAAGGAGACGCACATCGCCACGCTCACGGCGCTGACCAGCGCGCTGGACGCCAAGGACGCCTACACGCACGGCCACTCCTACCGCGTCAGCCGCTACGCGCTGATGCTGGCCCGCGCGCTTGGCCTCTCGAGCAAGCGCATGGAGCTGCTCGAGTACGCGGCGCTGCTGCACGACATCGGCAAGATCGGGGTCAGCGGCGACATCATCTCCAAGGACGGCAAGCTCACCGACGAGGAGTACCGGGCGATGAAGGCGCACCCGGCGATCGGCGCCAAGATCATCGAGCGGCTGAAGTTCCTCAACGAGGCGGCGCAGATCGTCAAGTACCACCACGAGCGGCCGGACGGGAAGGGCTACCCGGAGGGTCTCAAGGGCGAGGCGATCCCCTTCGAGGCGCGCATCCTGCAGGTCTGCGACACCCTCGACGCGATGACCAGCACGCGCTCCTACCGCAAGGCGCGCACGATCGAGGAGACTCTCGAGGAGTTCCGCAAGTACCGGGGCACGCAGTTCGATCCCGAGGTCGTGGACGCCCTCGTCGGCCTGCACAGCCGCGGCGAGCTGGTCCTGATCGGCGACGAGCTGCCGGTGGAGATCTACGAGGCGCTGCGCGACTACTAGAGCGAGGAACCCATGCGCTACCGTGACAGCGGTGTGGACATCGATCGCGCGGCCGCCGCGCTGAAGCGCGCCGGCGAGGCCCTGCGCAGCACCTGGACCCCGCGCGTGCTCTCGGAGCTGGGCGCCTTCGGCGGCCTCTTCGACGCGGCGGGCTTCAAGGACCCCGTGCTGGTCAGCAGCATCGACGGCGTCGGCACCAAGCTGAAGCTGGCCTTTGCCACCGGCCGCCACGACACGGTGGGCGCCTGCCTCGTCAACCACTGCGTGAACGACGTCCTCGTTCAGGGCGCGCGGCCGCTCTTCTTCCTCGACTACTTCGGCACGGGCGCGCTCGGCCCGGGCGTGCTCGAGGCCGTGATCGGCGGCATGGCCGCCGCCTGCCGCGAGAACGGCTGCGCCCTGATCGGCGGCGAGACGGCCGAGCTGCCCGGCTTCTACGCCGCGGGCGAGTACGACCTCGCCGGCTGCATCGTCGGTCTCGTCGAGCGGGGGCGCCTGGTGGACGGGCGCGCAATCCGCCCGGGCGACCTCCTCGTTGGCCTCGCCTCCACCGGCCTGCACACGAACGGCTACAGCCTCGCGCGCAAGGTCCTGCTCGAGGAAGCGCAGCTCGCCCTGGACGCCGTGCCGCCCGGCCTCACCGTTACACTCGCGGACGCGCTGCTGGCCGTGCACCGCAGCTACCTGCGCCACGTCGAGCGCGCCGAGGCCGCCGGCGTCGCGATCAAGGGCATGGTCCACCTGACGGGCGGCGGCTTCCTCGACAACATCCCGCGCATCCTGCCCGCGGGCTGCCGCGCGGTGATCGACACCCGCGCCTGGGCGGTGCCGCCGCTCTTTCGCCTCATCGCCGAGCGCGGCCAGGTCGCGCGCGCCGAGATGCACCGCGTCTTCAACCTCGGCGTCGGCTACCTGCTGGTGATCGACCCCGCGGAGCGCGCGCGGCTCGAGGCCGCCGGCCTGCCGGACCTGCTCGGCGTCATCGGCGAGATCGCCGCGGGCGCCGGACCCGTCGAGCTCGCGGGCTAGGCCTTTTCCACAGCTGTCGCCCTGCCCGGCGTCGCGCCGCCGCTTGTCCGCGCGCGCGGCGACCGCCGGGCACCGGCGTCGCGCAAGTCGCGCCGCAGGCGAGCGCCCCACGGGGAATGCCCCTTGCAATGGCCGGAGTCCACGCCAGGACGCCAGCCAGGAGATCCCCGATGAGCCCCGAATCCCCGCTGCCCGACACCGCGCCGGGCGCCCGCTCTCTCTTCGCCTTTCTCGAAGCCCGGCTGCCCGGCAGCCGCTGGGACCTGCTCGACTGCCCCGAGGCGGGCGCGCCGCGTTTCCGGCTCGGCCGTCTCGCCGAGCCGCACCCGGCACTGGCGGCCCTCGACGCGAGTGCGCCGCCGCCGCTGATCCTCGAGCACCCGCGGGGGGGACTCGCCGCGGGACAGCTCGCCTTCGCCTTTGCCGGGCAGCCGGAAGCGCACGTCGACTGGCTCTGGCCCCTGGGCCCGCGCGGCGAGCGACCCTGGGTCTGCGCCCGGCTGCGCCCGCGCCAGGTCGCGCTGCTCGCCGGGCGCCGCGAGTGGCTGGCCGCGCTCTTCGCCGAACTGGACACCGGCGCGCCCACAGGCTCCGCGCCGACAGGCGGAGCCGCCGGCGCGGGGCCAACGGTCGAGCGCGAGCTGCACGGTCTGCGCTACCACGCCGAGAGCCCGCTCGCGGGCCTGCTCGACCAGCTGCGCCGCGTCGCCCGCACGGAGACACCCGTCTTCCTCCAGGGCGAGTCGGGCGTCGGCAAGGAGCTCTTCGCGCGCGCGCTGCACCGGCTCAGCCCGCGCCGCGAGGGCGGCTTCGTCGCCCAGAACGGGGGCGCCCTCACGGAGACGCTCATCGAGAGCGAGCTCTTCGGCCACTCGCGCGGCTCCTTCACCGGCGCCCGCGAGGAGCGGGTCGGCCTCTTCGAGGTGGCGAGCGGCGGCACCTTCTTCCTCGACGAGGTGGGCGACCTCTCGCCGATGCTCCAGGTGCGCCTCCTGCGCGTGCTCCAGGACAAGCAGATCCGGCGCGTCGGGGAGAACCGCCTGCGGCCGGTGGACTTCCGTCTCGTCACCGCTACGCACCACGACATGGAGGAGCGCGTCCGCGGCGGCTGCTTCCGGCTCGACCTCTGGTTCCGCATCCAGGGGGTCAGCCTGCGCATTCCCGCGCTGCGCGAGCGGCCCCAGGACATCCCGGTCCTCGCGCGGCGCTTCCTCACCGAGCGCGCCGCGAGCTACGGGCTGCCGATGCGCGAGATCGCGCCGGAGGCCCTCGAGGCGCTCACGCGCTACGTCTGGCCGGGAAACGTCCGCGAGCTGGAGAACGAGATCGGCCGCGTGATCGCCTTCTACGGCGAGCTGCCGCGCCTGGAGCGCTGGATGCTCTCGGACGCGCTGTTCGCGAGCCGCGAGGATCCGCTGCCGGCCAGCCTCGCCTCGCTCACGCTCGCCGAGGCCCAGCTCGACCTCGAGCAGCGGATGATCCGCCACGTGCTCGGCCGCTACGGCGGCAACCGCAGCCGCAGCGCGCGCGCGCTGGGCCTCAGCCGCCAGGGCCTGCTCAAGAAGCTCAAGCGCCTGGGGATGGAGCGCACGGCCCGCGCGGCGCGCGCCGCGAAGGCGGGCTGAGCGCGGTCGGGGAGGGCCGTCCGTGGCTTTGCGCTTGGCGCCCCGCGGCCCGCCGCCTACACTCGGCGCCCGCGGGTGAGCGCCGCCGCGCGCTCGCCGGGAAGGTCTCGATGCGCCTGCGCCTCGCCGCGGCCGGCCTCCTGGCCGCCCTGCTCTACCACTTCGCGCTGCCGCGCTACGGCCTACCCTGGCTGGGCTGGGTCGCCGTGCTACCCCTGTGTGTAGCAGTTGAGAAGTGGCCGGCGCCGCCGGCCCAGGTTGCACGCTGGCTGGGCCTCGCCTTCGGACTCCCCTTCGGCCTGCTCAGCTTTCGCTGGCTGACGGGCTTGAGCCCGGCCGCCGACATGACGGCGCCCTGGCTACTCTGGCCCGGTCTCCTGCTCTGGGTCGCCTACCTCACGCTCTACCCCTACGCCTTCCTGCGCGTCTACGCGGCGCTGCGCGCGCGCGGGCCGCGGGCGCTCTGGCTCGCCCCGCCCCTCTGGACGGCCCTCGAATGGCTGCGCGGCAGCGGCTTGCTGGCCTTCAGCTGGATCCACATCTCGCAGACCCAGGCGGCGCCCGGCGGCTACCTGGCGCCAGCGGGCTGGGTGGGAGGACTCGGCCTCGGCTTCCTGATGCTGCTCGCGCAGGCCGGGGCGGCCGCCCTCATCGCCGGACGCGAGCGCCCCGCGCGGCGTCAGGGAGCGCTCGCCCTCGCGGCGGCCATCCTGCTGCTCGCGCTCGGCGCCGTTCCCAGCCAGCGTGCGCGGCCCGAGCGCGTCCCCGTCGCGGCCCTGCAGGGGAACGTGGCGCTCGCCGACAAGTGGGAGCCCCACTACCGGCTGGAGAACCTGCGCATCTACCGCGAACTGGGGCAGACGGCCGTCACCGAGGGCGCCACCCTGCTCGTCTGGCCGGAGACGGCGTTTCCGGTCAGCCTCTTCTACGACCGCCACGCGGAGCGCGCATTGCGCCAGACCGCGCTGGAACTCGGCGCGCCCTGCATCACGGGCTTCCAGGGTCTCTCGCCGCTGGCCAGCGGCGGCTTCGCCTACCGCAACGCGGCCCTGCTCGTCGGCGCCGGCGGCGCCTTCGAGGGCGCCTACAGCAAGGTCAAGCTGCTGCCCTTCGGCGAGCGCATCCCACTGATCGAGCTGATCATGCCCGGGGTGGAGATCGATCTCGGCCAGGCCAACTTCACCCCCGGCGCCGGCCCGCGCGTCCTGGCGGGCGGGCCGCTGCGCAGCGCGGTCTTCATCTGCTACGAGATGGGCTTCGCGGGCAGCGTGCGCCGCGCCGCCGCCGCCGGCGCCGAGCTGCTGGTGAACATCAGCAACGACGGCTGGTTCAGCGATCCGCTGGCCATGGAGCTGCACGCCGCGCTGTCGCCGATGCGGGCGGCCGAGAACGGCCTGCCCGTGCTGCGCTGCGGCAACAACGGCGTGACGGCGATCTTCGATGCGCGGGGCCGCTGCCTCGGGCGCTTACCCCTGGACACCCGGGCGGCCCTGGTGGCCGCCGTCCAGCCGCCGGCGCGCGCGAGCTTCTATGCGCGCACCGGCGGCTGGACGGCGCCGCTCGCCTGGTTCGCCTACCTGGTCGGCGCGGCGCTGGCGAGCGCCGGCAGCAGGGTCGGCGTGGCGAGGGTGTTGAGGAGGGAGTCGTAGCGCGCCACCGCGGCCGTGAAGGCCGGCCGCCGGGAGGCCGGCAGGGGCTCGGCGGCCACGGCCCGGAACTTGCGCGGATCGACGAACTTCCCGTTCACCTTCATGCGGTAGTCCAGGTGCGGCCCCGTGCTGAGGCCGCTCGAGCCGACGGCGCCGATCACCTGCCCCTTCTTGACCCGGGCGCCCACCGCGGTGCCCCCGGCGAAGCTCGACAGGTGCATGTAGGTGGTCTCGATGCGGCCCGGGTGGCGCAGCACGACGAAGCGGCCCATGCCGCGATCGTGGCCGCGGCGCGCGACGCTGCCCTCCGCCGTCGCCTGGACCGGCGTGCCGACGGGAGCCGCGTAGTCCACGCCCAGGTGCGGGCGGTTGACGCCGAGCACCGGGTGGCGCCGGTTGTAGCTGAAGCCCGAACTGATGCGCGAGAAGCTGAGCGGCGCCTTGAGGAACTGCCGCTCGAGCGAGCTGCCGTCCGCGTGGTAGTAGCGGCGCTCGCCGGCGGCCGTCGCCGGATCGAGGTAGGCGGCGTGGCGCTTGCCGTTCACCTCCATCCAGGCGGCGAGGATGCGGTTGCGGCTCGTCTCGCGATCGGGCCGCTGCGCGCATTCGACGAGCACCTCCATGCGGTCGCCGGGCTGCAGGTCGAGGAAGAAGTCGACCTCGCCCCCGAAGAGGTCGGCGACGCGCACGGCGAGATTGCCGTCCTCACCCTGGGCCTGGAAGGTCTCGTAGAAAGAGGACTCCAGGACGGCCGTCAAGAGGCGCGGCTGCCAGTCGAGCGTGGCGCGCACCGTCTCGGCGGCGAAGCCGTCCCCGCGGCGCCAGGCGTAGAGGTCGTCGAGGTAGTCGAGCGGATAGGCGAGCCCGAGCAGGCGGCCGGCGAGATCCCAGCGCAGCACCACCTCGGCGCCGGCCCTGAAGTCGCTCATGTCGAAGTTCTCCGCGACCGCGTCGATCAGCGCGAAGCGCTCTTGAGGCGGGACACCGGCCCGCCGCAGGAGTGTCTCGAGCGTGTCGCCGCGCTTGAAGCGCAGGGTCTCGTGGCGCCCATAGGCGCCGAAGCGGTCGGCGAAGTGAGGAGTGGCCGCAGCGATGGCGGCCGCGTTCCACTGGGTGGCGCGGAAGGCCTGCTCATCGCCCGCGGGGCGACAGGCCGTGCCGGCGAGCAGCAGCAGCGAAAGCGACGAGATGGCCGGCATCCAGGCCGGCCGCTGGCGGTGCACGATCAGTGTTCCTCCAGAAGGAAGAGGGTGGTGGGCTCTCCCGCATCGTTCCATTGAAGACCGACAGATGCCCGTAAGCGGGGACGGCCGGGCAGTACGGCTCCCAGTCCCAGCCCCCAGTCGCCGGCTTCGGCGAAAGCGGCTGCACGATACTCCCGAAACCGCGCTCCCTCCAAGAGAAAATACGGGCCGAAAACGACCGCTTCGGGATCGCTGTTCCGGCGCAGCCTGACCTCGAGTTGATGCAAGCGGAAGTCCGCCCGCAGGCGCAGGGCCTGGAATTCCCGCGCCGGCAGGCTGCCGATCGTCTGGCCGCGCAGGAAGCGCCAGGCATCGACGAAGAAGAGCTCACTGCTGGGGCAACGGGTCTGGGCGAGGCCGCCGGCCAGGCGGGCCTCGAGGCCCCAGCGGCCCTGCCGCCGATAGGCATCCAGGCGGGCCTCGCCGCGCCCGCGGCCGCGCTCGTCCGCCGGCAGGCGCAGCTCGCTTTCGCCGGCGAGGACGAGGGCCTCGCCGCGCAGCGGCTGCCGCCACTCGAGGCGGCAGAGCGACTGCGCCTCGCTGCCATCGGGGTCGCGGCCCCGGGCCGGGTCGCTGTCCAGACGCTCCCAGCCGCCGAGCAGGGTGAGCTGCCCGTCCGCCGGCAGCGCGAAGCGGGGCCCGGCCAGGCTCCACCAGCGCGTGAGGTTGCTGTCGCGGAAGGGGTCATCGTAGTCGCTGACCCCCAGCTCGACGCTCAGGCGCGGCAGCGGGCCCGCCAGGCGGAACTCGTCGATGCGCAGGCTGCCCATCGCCAGCGGGCCGACCAGCAACAGCCCGCGCCAGGACTCGCCGCGACCCAGGGGCGCCGCGCCCGCGAGGGTAAGCCCGCCATCGAGGTCGCCGTCGTCGAGCACCGTGAGATAGGGCGCCACGCGCAGGGCGCTCGCCTCGCGCACGCGCAGCGTGAGGTGCAGACCCTGCTCGCCGCGCCTGCTCTCGACGCGCAGGCTGCGCAGGTAGGGCAGGCTGCGCGCGCGCGCTTCGAGGCGCGCCTCGAGCCCTTCCGCGTAGAGACCGCCCTCGGCGAGGTCGAGGGCGGCGAGCAGCTCCTCGCGCTCGATGCGCTCGAGTCCCTGAATCAGGATCGTGACGACGCGCAGCTCCGCGGGCGCCGGGTCGGCTGCGGGCGCGAGCGCAGGCCAGAGCAGTGACGCGAACAGAAGAACGGCGAGCAGGCGGCGGCGCGGCATTGGGGCTCCTCGGCAGGGGGCGGGAGCGGCCGCGGCGCGACCGCCGCGAGGAACTTAAGGGCGCTTCGCTGGATGGTCAACGGTGCCGGGGGGTCGGGGCTGGGCCATTAAAAGGGGAAAGCAGCCCCAAGCGATCGAAGGCTGCTCTCCCGGATTACCCCTGCTGGCCGTTTTCTATCAAGTCCGATGCCAAGCCGGATCCTCCGCCGCGATTTGCACAAAGCTCCTATTCATTGCGGGTTGTAACCATAACCTGATCCCGGGTCGAGGCGAAGGCGCGGCGCTCTGCCTCGCCGGGAGCACAGGGGCGTCCACCAGTGCAGACACCCGCGCGCCGCGGTGTCCGGGGCTAGCGACCGGGCGCGGGCTTGCGCCAGACCTGGACAACCCAGTCGTCGCGACTGTCCTGGGCTTCGAGCCCCCAGCCCCTCGCCTCGGCTCCCGCCCGCACCCGCCCGGCCTGCTTGCCCAGGAAGCCCGAGAGGATTGCGCCGGCCCCGGGGGCGAGCGCCAGGTCGAGGCGAGGCAGGAGGCGCAGGATCGGTCCGAGGTAGAGGTTGCACAGGAGAAGATCCCAGCTCGCCGGCGCGAGCTGGCGCGGTTCTCCCCAGGCGAAGTCGAGCTGGCCGGCGAGGCCATTGAGCTCGGCGTTCAGGTAGGCGTTCACGATGGCCGCCGGCTCGATGTCGTGGCCGAGCACCGGCCCGGCCCCCCAGAGGCGCGCCGCGATCGCGAGGATCCCTGTGCCGCAGCCGACGTCCAGGCAGCGCGGCGCCCCGCCACCGCGCCGCGCCAGCCAGGCCTGGAGTTGCTCGAGGCAGAGCGCCGTCGTCGGGTGGTCCCCCGTGCCGAAGGCCTGCCCAGGTTCGATGACGAGGACGATGGGGGCGCCCGGTCCGGTCGGCTCGGCGCTCTCCCGGGCCGCGGCGCGCTCCCAACTCGGGACGATCGCGATACCGGGTGCGAGGCGGCGCGGAGCGAAACGGGCGCGGAAGCCGGCATCCCAGTCCTCCTCGCGCACCGCGTCTTCCCGCCAGCTCAGGGCGGGCGCCGCGAGGCCGGCGGCGGCCGCCTCGGCGAGCCAGCCGGCCAGGGCGGCCGCCCCGGGCAGAGCGGTCTCGCTCTCGCCGTAGACCGACAGCTCGACCAGCGGGTCGCCCGGCCGGCGCTCGCTCGCCAGGCGTTCCCACCCCGCGATGAGCAGTCGCTCCTCGATGAAGGCGGCGAGGGCCGGCGCGAGCCGCAGTGAGCGGCGTCGCCAGCTCACGGCAACGGCTCGGTCAGGGGCGCGGCGAAGGCCACCGGCGAGGCGGCCATCAACGCGGGCGCGCCGAGGGCGGCCACGCGCTCCGGCCACTGGTCGTCAGGCGCGGCCACCGGCGGCAGCCAGGGCCAGCGCCGGTTCTCGTTCGGCGCCGGCAGCGCGATCAACTGCAGGGCCTCGCCGGGTGCCAGGCCCGCCTGGCGACGGAGGGCGGCCAGCGCCTCGGCGTGGCCGCCGATCTCGTCCAGCAAGCCGTTCTGCAGCGCCTCGTTGCCGTCCCAGGGTCGCCCGCGGCCGAGCAGGTCCACCTCCGGCGCGCTGATGTGGCGGCGCGCTGCCACGGCGCCGACGAACTGGTCGTAGCGGCGCTCGAGTTCACCCGCCAGCTGGTCCCGCGCCGCTCCGCCTGCGAACGCCGCCTCCTCCCCCGTCGCGGCAGCCCGCTGGGACCAGCGCAGCGCGCCGCCCCAGACGCCGATGCCGCCCGTCACGCTGCTGCGGTTTGCGTAGACGCGGCTGCCCTCGACGGCCGCGTAGTAGGCGGCGCCGGCGCCCGCCTCGCCGATGCTGACGACGACCGGCTTGCGCTGGCGCGTGCGGATGATCTCCGCGCGCAACCGCTCGGCGGCCAGGAGGCTGCCGCCGCCGCTGTCGATGCGCAGCAGGGCGCCGCGCAGCGCCGGGTCGCGCCGCACGATCTCGAGCGCGCGCACGAGGTCGCCGACGCCGGTCTCGGGCCCGAAAGGACCCTCTCCGCTCGCGCCGTCGACGAGCAGGCCGTCGAGGCGCAGCAGGGCGACCCGCGCCGTGCCGCCCCAGTCCTCGCGGGCATAGCGCCGGGCCGCGAAGTCGGCGGCCGCCAGCCGCCGCCCCTGGCCCTCCTCGCGCGCCAACCACGCGGGCAGGGCGTCCGGCGCGACGAGGCCGTCGACGAGCTTCAGCTCCCGGGCGGCCTCGGGCGTCAGCAGTCCGCGCGCGAGCAGGGCGGGCGCCTCGTTCAGCGGCAGGTTGCGAGCTTCGGCCACCCCGCGGCAGAGGCTGAGGTAGCGGCCCGCCGCGAGGCTGCTGTCGGCCGCCTGCGCCGCGCCGCCCGGCGCCGCGCCGCTCAACCGGGCCGGCGCGCTGTTCGCGTCGCCGACGCTGAGGAGCTGCGCCCTGAGCCCCAGATCGGCCAGGTCCTCGCTCGCCTCGACGCGCGCCGAGGCCGGCCCGCCGAAGTGGAGCAGACCCTGGGGGCTGACGAGCACGCGGCTGGCCGCGCTCGCGAGGTAGTAGTCGAGTTCGCTGTAGCGCTGGGCATAGGCGACGACGGGTCGCCCGGTCAGACGGCGGTACTCGAGCAGCGCGCGCCGCAGCTCTTCGCGGGCCGCCAGACCCAGGCGGGGCTGCTCGAGGCGCAGGAGGATGCCTGCGAGATCGCGCTCGCCGCGGGCGCGCTCGATGAGCGCCGGCACACCGCCCGGGCTCTCAGCGCCAGGCAGGGGGCCGTCCCCGAGGGTCAGCTCGAGGAATCGGCGCTTGGGCAGGAGGGGACGCGCCAGGCGGCGATTGCTGATCTCCAGGCTGAGCGCGCCGCGCGTGGTGCCCTCGCTCTCCGTCTGGCGGTTGCCGAGCGCGAGGCCCGCCCGCGCGGGGCCTTCGGCGAAGAAGACGCCGAGCCCGAAACGGCTCTCGCTCGTCCAGTCGAAACGCAGGCGCAGGCGGCCGCTGATGTCGAGGGCGAGGCCGCTGCGCGTCTCGTGCTCCCAGCGGTCGGCGATCTCGCGCTGGACGAGGTCGACGCTGATGGTCGCCCAGTGCCGCTGCGGGCGCAGGGCGAGCCCGATGGCGTAGCTCGGCGCGAGCGTGGGGGCCGCGCCCGGTGCGAGGCCGCGCAGCGTGGGCCCACCGATGTTCTGTCCGACGAGGCCGCAGGAGATCCAGCGCCCCCAGCGCAGAACAGCGCCGAGATCCGTGCTGGACAGGCCGTCGAGCGCATAGGCCTCGCTGCGCGTCCAGCGGTAGGCGCCCCCGACGGCGAGCTGCAGACGGTAGTGCGGAAACTCGAAGCGCTGGCCGAGACCGAGGCTGTAGCGGTCGCTGCGGGCGAGGCGCGGCGTCGCGCCGCCGGCCCCGTAATCGAAACCGGCCGGCAGGGTGCGGTGATCGACGCCGAAGGCGAGGCGCCCGCCGAGGGCCGCGCTCCAGTCGCCCGTGAAGCGGCGGGTGAAGGAGGGCTCGAGCGCGGCCAGATCCGTGCCGCCGCGCAGGCCCCGCAGGTAGAGCAGCGAGAACTCGCCCGGTCGCAGGGCGAGCGCCGCCGGGTTGTGGTAGAGGGCGGCCAGGCCGTCATCGCCGGCTACAGCGAACGGCGCGAACAGGGCGTCGTTGCCTGCGAGTCCATGGTCGGGGAGCTGAGCCGCGGCCGCGTTGGCCAGGCCGCCGAGCAGGGAGAGCAGGAGAAACGCGCGGCGCATCGCTTGCCTTTCGTGCAGGGAGTGCCGCCCCCCGGCGGCCGCTGAATAATGGAGGCTCCCCCGGAATCGCGCAATT
The DNA here is from genome assembly GCA_016873475.1 of bacterium. Lineage (NCBI taxonomy): Bacteria > bacterium. Next base: position 19,399 of record VGXI01000023.1, read on the forward strand.
GTGAACATCGCCCCTGGGGGACCGCGGCTCGCGGGCGCCGCCCCTTGCGTTGCGGAGCGCGTTTCGATATTCTAAGAAACATCGAAATACAATCGGAGGTCGCCATGGCCACGAACAGCCCGGCTGCAGGCGAGGACTTCGCCCCCGCTCTCGAGCGCAGCCTGGACTTCTTCAAGGCGCTCGCCCATGCGCAGCGCCTGCGCATCGTCGGCCTCCTCGCCGAGCGGCCAGCGGTGGTCGAGGAGATCGCCAGCGCGCTCGCCCTCACGCCGGCGACGGTGAGCCATCACCTGCGCATCCTGCGGCAGGCCGGCCTGCTGCACGTGAAGAGCGACCAGCAGTACCGGCTCTACGGCCTCGAGGAGCGCCGCCTGCGCGAAGCCTCGCGCGAGCTGCTGCGCCTGGACAACCTGCGCGCCGGCGCCGGGCCCTTCCCGGAGGATCTCTTCGCGCGCAAGGTGCTGGACACCTTCCTCAAGCGGGGGCGGCTGGTCGCCATCCCGGCCCAGCGCAAGAAGCGGGAGGTGATCCTCGACTGGCTGGCGGCGCAGTTCGCGCCGGGGCGCGCCTACCCGGAAGCCGAGGTGAACGCCCTGCTGACGCGCTTTCATCCCGACTACTGCTTCTGGCGCCGCGAACTGGTCATGGGCCGGCGGCTGGAGCGCGAGCGCGGGGTCTATCGCCGGCGCGAGGCGGCGCCCGCCCGGCGGTCGGGATGAGCGCGCCGCGCGAGAGCTGGCGGCACTGCCCGCGCTGCGGCGCGCCGCTCGCGCCGCGCGCGCTGGGCGGGCGCGAGCGCCCGGCCTGCGCCTGCGGGCTCGTCGACTGGGCGAATCCGGTGCCGGCCGCCGCGGTGATGCTGCTGCGCGGCGCTGCTCCCAGCTGGGAGCTGCTCTGGGTGCGCCGGGCGCACGCGCCCAAGCTCGGCCTCTGGTCGCTGCCCAGCGGCTTCCAGGAGTGGGAGGAGGACATCGCTGACTGCGCGCGGCGCGAGCTGGCGGAGGAGACGGGCCTCGCCGCCCCGCTCGGCCCGCTCGTCGGCGTCTACTCCGCCTTCGACGACCCGCGGCACAACGCCCTGCTCGTCGTCTATCGCGCCGAGTTCGCGGGCGGCGAGGCCCGGGCCGGCGACGATGCCGACGCCATCGCCTGGCACCCGCTCGCGGCGCCGCCGGCCATCGCCTGGGACTCCCACCGCCGGGCCCTGGCCGACCTGCGGGCGCAGCTCGGCGCGCTCGATTGACGGCGCCCGCCCGGGCGGCTAGCCTCGCGCGCGGAGCGGCCCGCGCGCCCCGTTGAAGGAGGACGATGTCCGCGCCTGCCTCGCCCCTGGAGAGCCTCGACCGCGACCTGCTCGGCCGCCTGCTCGAGACGGCTCTCGCCCGCGGCGGCGACTACGCCGACATCTTCGCCGAGTGGGAGCGCCTGCGCACGCTCCGCTGGGAAGAGGGGCAGATCAAGGAGGCGCGCGCGAGTCTCGGCGGCGGCGTCGGCATCCGGGTCCTGGCCGGCGAGCAGACCGGCTACGCCACCAGCGAGGACTGGTCGCCGCCGGCCCTGCTCGCCGCGGCGGCGACGGCCGCGCACATCGCCGCGGGTGGTGCGCCGCCCGCTCGGACCCCGCTCGCCCGGCTCGCGCTGCCGGACCGCTACCCCCTGCGCCGGCCCTTCGACGCCGAGACGCTCGAGACCCGGCACGGCCTGCTCGCCGCCCTCGAGGCCGAGGCCGCGGGCGGCGAAGTCGAGCGCGTGCAGGCGAGCTACACGGAGAGCGATCGCGCGCTGCTCGTCGCCACCAGCGAGGGCGTGCTCGCCCGCGACCGCCAGCCCCTGCTGCGCCTGAACTGCAGCGTTGTCGCCGCGCGCGACGGCCGCCGCGAGACGGGCAGCGCGAGTGCCGGCGGCCGCGCCGGTCTCGAGTTCTTCGCCGCGCATCCCCCGGCGGCGGTGGCCGCCGAGGCCCGCCGTCTCGCCCTGCTCGCCCTCGCGGCGGGGGAAGCACCGGCCGGGCCGATGCCCGTCGTGCTGGGTCCGGCCGCCAGCGGCATCCTCCTGCACGAGGCCGTCGGCCACGGCCTCGAGGCCGATTTCAACCGCAAGGGCACCTCGAAGTTCAGCGGCCGCCTCGGTCAGCGCGTGGCGAGCGAGCGCTGCACCGTGGTGGACGACGCCACGCTCGCCGGCGACCGCGGCGCCCTCAACGTCGACGACGAGGGCACGCCGGCCGGGCGAACGGTGCTCATCGAGAACGGTATCTTGAAGGGCTACCTGCACGACCGCCTGAGCAGCCGCGCAATGGGCCTGCCGCGCACGGGCAACGGACGGCGCGAATCCTTCCGCCATCACCCGCTGCCGCGGATGACCTGCACCTACCTCCTGCCCGGCGAGAGCAGCCTGGAGGCGATCCTGGCCGCCACGCCGCGCGGGCTGTACGCGCGCCAGTTCAGCGGCGGCCAGGTGGACATCGCCCGCGGGGACTTCGTCTTCGACGTCACCGAAGGCTACCTCATCGAGGGCGGCGCCATCGGGCGGCCCGTGAGGGGTGCCACCCTCATCGGCAACGGGCCCGACATCATGGGGCGCGTGAGCCTGGTCGCCGCGGACTTCGCGCTCTCGCCCGGCATGTGGACCTGTGGCAAGCGGGGCCAGACCGTGCCTGTCAACGTGGGACTGCCGCACCTGAAGATCGACGAGATCGTCGTCGGCGGCACCCGGACGGGAGGCGCCTGATGGCCGCGGACGCCTGGCTGGCGCTGGCCGAGCGTGCCCTCGCTGCCGCCCGCCGCGCCGGTGCGGACGAGGCCGATCTGCGCCTGGCGCGAGGGCGGGAGTTCACGGCGCAGGTCCGCCTGGGCGAGATCGAGGTGCTCAAGGAGGCGGCGAGCAGCGCGCTCGCGCTGCGCGTCTTCAAGGAGCGCCGCGTGGCGCAGTTCGCGGTGAGCGAACCGGGCGCCGCCGATCTCGAGCGCCTGGCTGCCGAGACCCTCGCGCTGGCGGCCGCCTGCGCGCCGCACGATCTGCACCGCCTGCCCGAGCCGGAGGCCTATGCCAGCGCCTCCTCAGCGCTCGATCTCGCCGACCCCGGCGCAGGTCCCGACACCGCGGGGCGCATCGCGCTCGCGCGCACGCTCGAGGCGGCCGCCCTCGGCGCCGACCCGCGCCTGGACAACAGCCAGGGCGCCACCTTCGCCTGCGGCAGCGGCGAGCTGCTCTACCTGACGAGCAACGGCTTCCGCGGCGAGAGCGCCGCCAGCGAGTTCTCCCTCTCGGTCATGCCCGTCGCCACGGACAGCGCCGGCGAGAAGGTCACCGACGGCTGGGCCAAGCGCAGCCGGCACTTCGCCGACCTCGAGAGCGCCGAGGCGCTGGGCGCCGAGGCCGCGCGCCGCGCCCTGCGGCGACTGGAGGCGCGCAGCGCGCCGACCGGGCGCTTCCCCGTGCTCTTCGAGCCGCGGATGGCCGCGCGCCTGGTCGGCATGCTCTTTCGCTGTCTCGCGGGCGACGCCGTCTGGCGCCGCCGCAGCTACCTCGCCGAGCGCCTCGGCTCCCAGGTGGCCTCGCCGCTCGTCACGCTGATCGACGAGCCGCACCGCCCGCGCGGGCTGGGCAGCCAGCCCTTCGACGGCGAGGGCCTGCCGGGCAGTCGCCGCGTCTTCGTCGAGGCCGGGCGGCTGCTCGCCTTCGCCAACGACCTCGAGAGCGCGCGCCGCCTCGGGCAGCCGGCGACCGGCCACGGCCTCTGGGGCGGCGGCGTCGCTGCCAGCAATCTCTATCTCGCGCCGGGTGCACAGAGTCCGGCGGCGATCCTCGCCGGCACGCCGCGCGGGCTGCTCGTCACCGGCATGCTGGGCGGCGGCTTCCAGGCCGCCAGCGGGCACTGGTCGCAGGGCTGCACGGGGCAGTGGATCGAAGGCGGTGCGCTCGCCTACCCGGTGCGCGAGGTGACCGTGGCCGGCAATCTCGATGCGATCCTCGGCGCCGTCGACGCCGTGGGCGACGATCTCGACTTCAGCCTGGGCGCCGTGACCAGTCCCACCCTGCGGGTGGCCGAGCTGGCCGTCGGCGGTCGCTAGGGGCGGCGATGCGCTGGGCCCTCGTCGGACCGCTCCATCCCTATCGCGGCGGCATCGCGCACTACGGCGCGCTGCTCGCCCGGGAGCTGGCGGGCGCGGACGAGGTCGCGGCCTTCAACTACCGCCGCCTGTATCCGGGGCTGCTCTTTCCCGGCCGCACGCAGTACGACGCGAGCGCCAGTCCCTTCGCGCTGCCGGCGCCGCGCCTGCTCGACAGCCTCGATCCGCTGAGCTGGCGGCGCACCGCGCTGGCGATCGCGGCGGCCGCGCCCGACGCCGTCCTCTGCCACTGGTGGCAGCCCTTCTTCGGCCCTGCGCTGGGCGGCGTTCTCGGCGGCCTCGCTCGCCGCGCGCCCGCCTGCCGGCGGGTGCTCCTCTGCCACAACGTGCTGCCCCACGAGAGGAGCCGGCTGGACTTGCTCTTCGCCCGCCGCGCCTTCGCTCGCGCCGAGGGCTTCCTCGTCCACAGCGAGAGCGACGCCGCCGTGCTGCGGGCGCTCCTGCCCGGGGCGCGGCTGCGCGTGCACCCGCATCCGAGCTACGACGCCTTCGCGGCGGAGGCGCCGACGCCGGCCGCCGCTCGCGCCGCGCTCGGCATCGCCCCCGGCGTTCGCGTGCTGCTCTTCTTCGGTTACGTGCGCGCCTACAAGGGCCTCGACCTCGCCCTGCGCGCCCTCGCCCAGCTCAGGGACGAGGATCCGGCACTCACCCTGCTCGTCGTGGGGGAGTTCTACGAGCCCCGCGCGCGCACGGAGGCCCTGATCGAGGAGCTCGGCCTGCGCCACCGTGTGCGTATCGTGGACCGCTACGTGCCCAACGAAGAGGTGGCCCGCTACTTCCAGGCCGCCGACCTCGTGTTGCAGCCCTACCGCAGCGCGACGCAGAGCGGCATCGCCCAGATCGCCCTCGCCTGCGGGCGGCCCGTGCTGGCCACGCGCGTGGGCGGCCTGCCCGAGCAGATCGAAGACGGCGTGAGCGGCCTGCTCGTGCCGCCCGAGGCCCCGGCCGCCCTCGCTGCCGCCATCCGCCGCTACTTCGCCGAGGACCTGGCGACGCGCCTCGCGCCCCC
>VGXI01000024.1 GCA_016873475.1 bacterium
GGCGAAGTCGCGGTGATAGCGGCAGTTGGGATTGGGGCAGAAGGGCGGCTGCCAGGTGGCGTTCGGTGCAGGTAGCGTGAGCATGCCCGGGCAGGGGCAGCTGCCGTACCAGGCACACTCTCCGCGGCACAACCAAAGGGTTGCGGTTTGTATTCACCGATAGTTGAATGACCCTGGCTGCGCTGCTGGCTGGCCACCGAGAGCCGAGGGAGGGACAGCGGGATGGACGAGCTCCGGCCGATCAAGGACTTCAGCGTGCTGGACAGCCCCGGCCAGATCGGCTCGCTTGCCCATGCCGACCGGCTGGCCATCCTGCGCACGCTGGGCGCGGAGCCCCGGACCGGGGCGGACCTGGCGCGCGCCCTGGGGTTGCCGGCCAACCGGGTCCACTACCACCTCAAGCAACTCCTCGAGCAGAAGCTGATCGAGGAGGTCGGCCGGGGGCGGAAGCTCTGGAAGGAGGAGCGTCTGTTCCGCAGCGCCGCCCGCCACTACATCGTGGACCCGGCCCTGGGCGGCAGCGCCTCCGAGGCCGAGTCCACCCTGCGGGCCTCCATCGAGCACGCCTTCCTCGACTGGCACCGCGAGGAACTCCTGCAGATCGACCTCGGCCGCGTCGCGCGCCGCATGGTGGAGACCTGTCTGTGCGCCCGCCCCGGCGAGCAGATCCTGGTGATGCACGGCCCGCTCGGCTTCGACCTCGCCGAACACCTGCACACCGAACTGCAGGCGATCGGCTGCCTCTCGCACACGCGCGCCTGGTCGCCGGGGACGATGCGCGCCATGCTCGAGCGCTTCAGCGAGGAGGAGCTGTCCGGGCTGGCGTTCATTCCCCCTGCCCTGGACGCGGCGCTGGACGGCGTCATCTTCCTGAGCGGCAACGCGCCCGCGGGTCCGCCGCCAGCGCCGGAGCTGCTCGCCAAGCTGCCGGCGCTGATGCACTGCGTCTCGACCTGGCAGAAGTCCCTCTACGCCCGCCGCCTGCGCTACCTGGAATTCGCGCTGCCCCTGCGCTGCGAGTTCAACGTGCAGGGCTCCGGCCCCATCAAGGGCGCCACCCCCGAGGAGGCGATCGGCGTCTTCTGGCGCTGCATCGAGGTCGACCAGGGCTCCCTCGCCGAGCGCGCAGAGGCCCTGGCGGCGCTCGTGGCGGCGGATGGCCTGCTGCGCCTGACCTGTCCCCTCGGCACGGATCTGCGCCTGCGCGTCGATTGCTCGCGGGCCTTCGTCCTCGATGGCGTGCTCAGCCCCGCCGACCTCGCCGCCGGTCGCAGCTTCGAGGGGCTGCCCGCCGGTACGCTCAACTACTTCCCGGTGCCGGGGACCGCCGAGGGGGTCTTCCGCGCCGACTACACCTTCCAGGGCGGCGCGCACGTGGAGAGCGTGTTCCTCACCTTGCGTGCGGGGCGGATCGTCGAGCTGCGCGCCGAGCGGAACGAAGAGCTCCTCCGGCGGCGCCTCGCCGCCGCCTCCGGGGATGCCGACCTCCTCTCGGGGGTGCGCTTCGGCCTCAATCCGGCCGGTCGCGGGCCCACCGGCAAACCCATCCTCGACGCCTGCCTTGCGGGGGCGCTCACCCTCCACTTCGGCAACAACGAGCTCCAGGGCGGAGACGTGCGCTCCACGCTGGACCTCATTCTCCCGGCCTGCTATCTCAGCGTGGACTGCGGGGCCACCCGGATCGTCGACGGCGGTCGGTTCACGGCGGCTCTGCCGCGCAACTAGACCCTGGGGTATCCATGCTCGACTGCGCCTTGCTCGCGGAGGAGTTTCCGCTTGCCCGCGATTGGTGCTATCTGGCCTCGGCCAGCAACGGCATCCTGCCGGAGCGCAGCCGCCGCTACCTCGAGCGCTACTTCGGCGAGCACCACTACCTCGAGCTGGAGCCGCAGTACCGGATGTTCGAGGACCTCGCCGCAGTTCGCGAGTGCGCGGCCCGGCTCTTCGGCGGCGCGGCCGCCAACTGGGCGCTGATGCCGAACACCAGCTACGGGCTGGGCACGATCGCCGCCGCCATCGACTGGCGGAGCGGCGACAACGCCGTGCTCGCCGACTGTGAATTCCCGGCGAACGTCACCCCCTGGCAGAACCTGGCCGCCCGCGGCGTCGGCCTGCGCTGGCTGGCAACCGGGGGCACGCGCGCCCAGGCCGAGCGCCTGCTCGCGCTCTGCGACGCCCGCACGCGGGCCATCGCGGTCAGCGGCGTGCAGTTCCACAACGGCTACGCGCCCGATCTCGCCCGGCTGGCCCAGCACTGCCGCGAGCGGGGCATCTGGCTCTGCGTGGACGGCATCCAGGGTCTCGGCAATCGCGACTGGCAGCTGCCGGTCCTCGGCGTCGACTTCCTCGCCGCCGGTGGCCAGAAGTGGCTCTGCGCTCCGCGGGGCACGGGCCTGCTCTACCTGTCCGACCGCGCGCTGGCGGCCCTGCGCGAGGGGCGTCTCCGCCAGGCCACCCTGGGTTGGCTCAACACGGATACCTGGAAGTTCACCGACCTGCTCGACTACACGCGCCCGCTCACCCAGACGGCGCGGCGGCTCGAAGTGGGCACCTACGCCTTCCACGATCTCATCTGTCTCGGCCACTCGCTCGCGCTGCTCGAGGCGCTGGGGCTGGCCGCCGTCGCCGCGCACAGCGACGCCCTGCGCGAGCGCTTCCTCGACGGCCTGCTCGCGCAGGGGCTCCAGGCGCCGCAGGGCCCCTACGCCGCGTCCTGCCTGGAGGACCCGGCGCCGCGCCGCAGCCAGGTCCTTTCGCTCGCCTGTCCAAACCCCATCGCCCTCTGGCGCCAGCTCGCGGCGCGGCGGATCGCGGTGAATCCGCGCGAGGGCGGGGTGCGCATCGCCTTCCACCACTACACCGATGTCGAGGATGTCGATCGCCTGCTGTCGGCCCTCGCCGCGCTCGCGGGCTGAGCTGGCGCGGCGCCTCAGGCGAGTCGAGGCGGGATCGCCTCGCTGAGCAGCTCGACGGCGCGGTCGACCTCGGCCGTGCGGCTCATGCGCCCCACGCTGAAGCGCAGCGTACCGCGCGCCCAGCGCGGCTCCAGGCCCATGGCGAGCAGCACGGCCGAGAGCTTGCCACCGTCGGTGTTGCAGGCGGCGCCGGGGCTGGCCGCAAGGCGGTCGCCGAGCCGTGCGAGGAGCTCGCCCGCCTCGAGGTCGGCGAAGGCCACGCTCAGCGTGTTGGGCAGGCAACTGCGCGAATCGCAGTCGACCGGGCCGTTCACCCGCATCCGCGTGGCGCTGAAATGCTGTCGCAGGCCTGCCAGGAGTCGCCCGCGCAGTTCCAGGCTATGGACCATGTCCTCTTCGAGCAGGTTCGCGGCCAGGTGCGCGGCCTCGCCGAGGCCGATGATCCCGGGGACGTTCTCAGTGCCGGCGCGGCGGCCCTGCTCCTGCCCGGCGCCACGGATGAGGGGCGGCAGCGCCAGGCCCGGACGCAGGTAGAGCGCCCCGACGCCCTTCGGCGCGTAGAACTTGTGCCCGGCCAGCGTCAGCGCGTCCACGCCGAGCTGCTCGACATCGACGCGCAGCTTGCCGACCGCCTGCGCCGCATCGCAGTGGAAGGGCACGGCCCGCTCGCGGCAGAGCCCGGCCAGTTCGCTCACGGGCTGCAGGGTGCCCACCTCGTTGTTGGCGAGCATCACGGAGACGAAGGCGGTCTCGTCGTCGAGCAGGGCCTCGAGGTCGGCGGGGCGGGTGCGGCAGAGCTCGTCCACGGGCAGAAGGCTGAGCCGCCAGCCGCGCGCGGCCAGCTGGCGCGCTGGCGCCATCACCGCCGGGTGCTCGACCGCGCTCACGATGAGGTGGCGCCGATCGGGCGGCGCCAGTTCGGCGAAGCCGAAGATGGCGGCGTTGTTCGCCTCGGAGCCGCCGCTGGTGAAGAGGATGTCCTCGGGGGCGGCGCCGATGAGCCCCGCGACGCGGGCCCGGGCCGCCTCGACCGCGGCCCGGGCGCTCCGCCCCAGCGCATGGCCGCTGGAGGGGTTGCCGAACTCCTCCTGGAGCGCGCCGAGAATGGCCGCCGCCACCCGCGGGTCCACGGGCGTGGTCGCGTTGTAGTCGAGGTAGACGAAGTCCTTCAAGCCATTCCCCCCGGTCCGGCAGCCGGGAGCTTAGCGGGGGCGGCAGTTGCTGCCTACGGAAATCGGCGCCGTGGCGCCCCTTGCCCGTCGCCGCCTTGCCCTGCCGTCTTGCGGGCCGTCTAGTCTGCTATGCCATTCGCACTTGCGCGGAGGGCGCGCAGGTTGCAGCCTGGGGTCGCCGGGCGCCCCCCGGCCGCCTGGAGGACTCCGATGGCCCATATCGTCACCGGCAACTGCGAGAACTGCCGCTTCACCGACTGCGTCACGGTCTGCCCCGTCGACTGCTTCCACGGCGACGAGCGGATGCTCTACATCGATCCCGAGGAGTGCATCGACTGCGCGGCTTGCGTGGAGGAGTGCCCCGTCCAGGCGATCTTCGCCGAGGACGACGTGCCCGCGAGCGAGCAGCACTGGATCGCCATCAACGCCGAGCGCGCGCCCGGCCTGCCCGTGGTGAACGCGAAGCAGGATCCGCTGCCGGGCGCCGAGGAGCGCAAGCAGGAGCTCGGCCTCTAGTCGGCGATCTCCTGGATCAGGAAGCGGTGCTTGCCGATGCGCGTCTTCTCGATGCGCTCGACGTGCTCGACGCTGAGCCTCACCCCCGGTCCGCAGTGCTTCTCCAGCGCCGCCAGGATGCGCCGCTCCTCGTCCGCGCTGTAGCGCGGCCCCGGCACCAGCTTCAGCACGGCCTCGCCGGCCGCCTTCTGATGGAACTGGAACTGGTCCACGGCCACGAAGAGATCGTCGTGGCGGTTGATGCTCGTCATCGAGATGCGCCGGCCGTCGGCGGCAACGAGGAGCTCCTGCAGCCGGCCATCCGGGCGGCCGATCAGCGGGAAGGGCAGACCGCAGGTGCAGCGCCGCGCCGTGTAGACGGCGCGATCGCCCGTGCGGTAGCGGATCAGCGGGAAGTAGTCGTGCAGCAGCGTGGTCCCCACCACCTCGCCGACGGCGCCCTCTGCCGTCACCGGCTGGCCGGCCTCGTCGAGCAGCTCGAGCACGCCGTACTCGCTGAAGACGTGGTGCCCCTCGCGCGCCGGGCACTGCGCCGCCGCGACGACGCGCTCGCTGTGGCCGTAGAGGTCCAGCACCGGCGCGGCGAAGGCCTGCTCGATGCGCGCGCGCTGGGCGTCGTAGAGCGTCTCGCTGCTGGTGATCACGGCGCGCACGGGCAGGCGCTCGCCGGCCTCGAGCAGCAGCGAAGCGAAGGCGCTGACCGCGGAGGGGTAGCCGCGGAAGATCTCGGGCTTGAAGGCGCGCGCGAGCGGCAGCATCCAGGCGAAGTGCTCGCGTGTGAGATCGTCGCTGCTCAGGGCCAGGGTGTTGCGGCGCCGATCCTGGCTCCAGAGCGCGCGCTGGCCGTCCTTCTGGCCGGCGCTGCCCGCGCACATCACCTCGCGGCTCGTGTCGGAGAGGCCGGCCCAGCTGCGGAAGCGCACGACGAAGGCGTACTCGGTCGGATAGGTGCGCGCCGTGTGGCGATAGAAGCCGACCGGGATTCCGCTCGAGCCGCCCGTGCTCGCGTACTGGAGAACGCCGCGGTCCTGGCTGTCCGGGACCATGGCCTCCAGGTTGTCGCGCAGCTCCTCCCGGCCGATCAGCGGCAGGCGCGCCAGATCCTCGCGGCGCTTGAAGTCCTCGGGCGCCATGCCGAGCGCCGCGAAGCGCGCGCGCCAGAAGGCGGTGCGGCGGGCCGCGTGGCGGACCATCTCCACCAGCTTGCCCTCCTGCCACTCGGCCAGGCGCTCGGGACTCCAGCCCTGGCTGCGCGCAATGAAGCGCCAGGTCTCGGCGAAGGCGCCGCGGTGGCGCCAGGCCGGCGGCACCCGCCAGTAGAGCCGATGGAGGAGCTGATCGGGTTCGAGCGTGGGCACTGGCATGGCCATGGTCAGCGACCTCTCCGTGGCGCCGGCGGGCGCAGGCGCTGGAAGGGCAGGCGCAGCAGCCGGCCGCTGCCGGCGCGCAGGGCGAGCACCCAGGCTGGCGTCTCGCGGGCGAAGAAGAAACCCCAGTGCAGGCGGAAGGTCTCCTCGCGCAGCCACCAGCGCAGGGCGCTGGCGAGGTAGCCGGGGCGCCGCTTCAGGTGCATCCAGATGCTCGGATACTGGATGGCCAGATAGGGCCCGCCCGTCACCCAGAACTTCGTGCAGGGGCGCTCGTGATTGAGGGGGTGGCTGCACCACTCGAAGTTGGCCAGCGTCTGGGCCGCTTCGGCGGGGGTTTCGAGGCGCACGCGCCAGTCCGCGGTCTGGCGCACCGGCGCGACCTGCAGCCCGGCGACGCCCTGCCCGTCCAGTTCGATGCGGAAGACGGCGTTGTTCTGCTGGCTGCGCCGGAAGAGGGCGAGCTCGGCCCGGGAGAGAAAGGGCTCGTAGTCGACGAGCAGGCTGCCCAGGCTGTAGAAGATGGCCGCCTGGCGGCCGTCGGGCCGGCGCCGCCACTCGAGCCCCTGGAGGAAATGCGGATGGTGGCCGAGGATCACGTCGGCCCCCGCATCGACGATCGCGCGGCAATCGGCCTGGTGATCCGGCGCCGGGAAATCGACGAACTCGCGGCCCTTGTGCACGGAGACGAGCACGAGGTCCGCCTTCTGGCGGGCGCGCAGGACATCCTCGATGACGAGCTGGCGGCGAAAGGGCGCATTGCCGGGCGTCTTCTCGCCCGCGTTGCTGTTCGGATCGTCGGTGGCGTAGGAGAGGAGGGCGACCGTGCGCCCCCTCGCCTGGAGCAGCGCCGGCTGGCGCGCCGCCGCCAGGTCGGCGCCGCTGCCGCTGCTTGCGATGCCGGCCGCGGCCAGGCGCGCCCGCGTGAATTCGATGGGGCCGAGCCCGTGGTCCATCGTGTGGTTGCTGGCCAGGCAGGCCAGGTGGAAGCCGCCGGCGACGAAGTGCGGGATCAGCGCGGGATCGGTCAAGTAGCTGATCCGCTTCTCCGGCTCCCACATCCGGGCGCCCTCGCGCGGCCCGAAGACCGTCTCCAGCTGCGCGAAGACGAGATCTGCGCCGGCCCAGAGGCGGCGGACTTCCCCGAAGGGGTGTTCCGCCGGCCCCTCCCGGAGGAAGGCCATGAGGTCGCGTTCCCAGATGATGTCGCCGGAGGCGTAGAGGACGAGCGTTTCCCCGGCGGGCTTGCCGTCGCGATCGGGCGGCAGCAGGCGACCGCTGGCGCGATCGAGGCGGAAGCGGGAAGAGCGATCCGCGCTGCGAAACCAGCGCGGGGGCTTGGGGGGCGAGTGCAAGGGCGCAAGGGCCTCCGGGACGGGGTCCGGGCCGCTAACGCAACTCCGATGCCGGGCGGTCGCGGCCCTCGACTCTAGCGCGAGGCGCCTTGCGGCTCAAGCGCGGTCTCGCCGCCGGCCGGCGCGCCGGGCGACCGCGCGCAGCAGGTTGCGCGCCGGCGCATCCAGGCCGGCGCACAGGGCGACGTAGACCAGCATGCCCAGCGGAATGCGCAACGCGAGGGTCAGCGCGTGGTTCTCGCTGGCCGGAACCAGGCGCACGGCGAGGAACATCAGCGCGCCGGCCAGGGCGTAGACCGCGAAGCTGCGCAGCGGAAAGCGCAGGCGCAGGTAGCGCTGGCTGAAGAGGCCGCCGCCGAAGACGTAGATGGCATAGGCGATCAGCGTCGTGATCGCCGCGGCGATCATGCCCAGACGCGGAATCAGCACCCAGTTGAGGCCCAGGTTGACGGCGGCCGCAATGCCGAGGAAGAGCGCCAGCCAGCCCGTGCGCTTGGTCAGGAAGAGTCCGGCCAGGAAGGGATAATAGGCGCCCTGAATGACCTTGGCGCCCAGGACCCAGGGTATCACGGCCGCCGCTGGCAAGTACTTCTCGCTCGCCATGAGCCCGATCAGTTCCGGGGCAACGGCGCTGACGCCGAAGAGCACTGGCATGGCGACGAGGCTGTAGTAGCGAAGGAAGCTCTCGAGACTGGCGCGCGCCGGCTCCGGTCCCTCCTCATTGTAGACGTTCATCGTCACCGGGATCAGCGCGCTGTTCAGCGCGGCAACGAGGAAGAGCGTCACGTAGTTGGCCATGTTGTAGCCGGCCGTGTAGAGGCCCAGCTCTTCCGCGGACCGAAAGTAGCTCAGGAAGTAGCGGTCGCTCCAGTCGGTGATGAAGCCGGAGACGTTCAGCCCCAGCAGCGGCAGCCCGTAGAGGACCGACTCCTTGATCACCGGTCGCTCCAGGATCCGCCACCGCCACTCGAGCCGTCGCAGGGCATAACCGAGGCAATAGAGGAAGATCAGGCCCTCGGCGAGCAGGGTCCCCGTGAAAAAACCGGTCAAGCCCCAGCCGAAGGTCGCCGCGAAGAGGAGCGGGATGCCCATCGCCAGGTAGCGCTCGGCGACGAGCACGGTCGAGCGCAGGAGCGCGCGCTCCTGGCTCTGGACGATGCTGAGGACCATCTGCGTCAGGTTGCGAAAGAGCACGAGAGCGGCGCAGATGGCGATCAGGCGCCGGGCCGCGGCGGGCAGGAGGCTCTCCGGCAGGAAGAGGACGAGCAGCAGGAGCAGGCTGATCGCGAGGCCGATCAGCACGCTGGCGCTGAGCATGGAGGAGGCGAGGGCGCTGGTGCCGCCCGGGCGCAGACCGGTCTTGAACTCGCCCCAGAGGCGAACGACCGCCGGGCGCAGGCCGGCGCCGCTCAGCGTGCTGGCGAACTTGAAGGTGCTGTCAACCAGTCCGAGGATGCCGTACTGCGCCTCCGTGAAGAGGCGCGTGAAGATCGGAAAGGAGATGATGCCGGTCAGGGAGGAAAGGGTCTCGGCCACCATGTAGAAGGACGCCTGACGGCCAACTCGCCTGAGGACGGACACGCTCTCTCCGGGGCTAGGGGGTTGCCTGCGCGCCGGGCGAGACTAGGGGCTGCTCGGGCGGGCGTCAATGGCGGGCTGGCACCGCCGACCGCGGCAATCGCGCCTTCTGATCGCAGCGAGGCCCGGTCGCGGCTCAGACCTTGACGCCGGCCTCCTCGGCCTCGAGCAGGCGCTCGACCTCGATGGCCGCCATGCAGCCGCTGCCCGCCGCGGTCACGGCCTGGCGATAGACCTTGTCCTGCACGTCGCCGCAGGCGAAGACCCCGCGCAGCTTGGTGCGCGTGTTGTCGGTCTTGAGGTAGCCGGCCTCGTCCATGTCGAGCTGGCCGACGAAGAGCTCGGTGTTCGGCTTGTGGCCGATGGCGATGAAGACGCCGTCGCAGGCAAGCTCGCTGAGCGCGCCGGTCTTGGTGTCCTTCAGGCGGATGCCGGTGACAGCGCCGGTGCCGCCGTCGATGATGTCTTCGACCGCCTTGTTCCAGACGAACTCGATCTTCGGATTGTTCAGCGCCCGATCCTGCATGATCTTGCTCGCGCGCAACTGGTCGCGGCGGTGCACGACGCGCACGCGCTTGCCGAAGCGCGTGAGGAAGTTGGCTTCCTCCATGGCCGTGTCGCCGCCGCCCACGACGACGATCTCCTTGTCCTTGTAGAAGAAGCCATCGCAGGTCGCGCAGGCGCTGACGCCGCGTCCCATCAGGCGCGACTCGCTGGGCAGGCCGAGCAAGCGGGCCGTGGCGCCCGTCGCGATGATCACGGCGCGGGCGCTCAGCTCGCGGCTGCCGACCCAGAGGCGATAGGGGCGCTGGGACAGGTCGATGCGATCCACGTCGCCGGCGATGAACGCCGTGCCGAAGCGCTGGGCTTGCTTGCGGAAGTTGTCCATCATCTCCGGGCCGAGGATGCCTTCGGGGAAGCCGGGGTAGTTCTCGACATCCGTCGTGATCGTGAGCTGGCCGCCGGCCTGCAGGCCCTCGATGACCAGGGGCTTCAGTTCCGCGCGGGCGGCGTAGATGGCCGCGGTCAGCCCTGCCGGGCCGGTGCCGATGATGATCACATCGCGAAGTTCGCTCATGCTCGCCACTCCTCCTCGCAACGCCTGCGCCGCAGCCGGTGGGTTCAGGCGGCAAGCTACCCGCTCTCCGGAGGCCGCGCAAGGGCGCCGACGGCTCAGGGCGGGCTTGTGGCCGCCGGCGTCGCAAACCACGAGATCTGGGGGACAGTGGCTAAGCCAAGGCGCCGCAAGGGGCTGTGGACAAGCCGGGTTTCTCGCCCTGAGGTCTTGAATGTAAGATATTGGCTCTTATGGTATTGTGTCGATTTCCACCGCTCGGGCAGGTTTTCCACACTGTCTTCTTCGTCTGACTGCCGGGGGGGCCTCCGGGCCGCTCCCGGGCGGGCAGCGGGCATGGGGCCGCCGACCGGGCCTCGCCCCTTGGGCGCCCCCTGCGGACTCGGAGAGGCGACTCGGCCCCGGGCGCTCCCGCGCTCCGGCTAGCGGTTGAGCAGCTCCTGCTCGCCGCGCTTATCGCCCATTGGCGCCAGCGGTCCGGCCGCTTTGGGGGCCTGGGCGGCGGCCGCCTTCTCGCCCATCTTGCAGTTGCCCTCGAAGAAGACGCCTTCGTCGATGACCAGGCGCTTCGTGATGATGTCCCCCTCGAGGTGGCTGCCCGACTGCAGCTCGATCCGGGAGCTGGCAACGATGTTGCCGAGCACCTTCCCGGCGATCACGGCATCCCGCACCTTGAGGTTGGCCCGCACCATGCCGGTGCGGCCCACTTCCAGGGTCTCCTGGCACTCGACTTCGCCGTCGAATTCCCCCTCCACCCGCAGGGTGCCCTTGACCCTGATGGTGCCCTTGAAGTGGCTGCCGGCACCGAGGATGGAAGCGTTGCCGCCGCTTGCCGCGGGACGGCCCGGCGCGTTGTCCTCGTCGCGTCCGAACATGGTGTCCTCCTTGTGATTTCCTCAGGAGAGGCCGGCCCTCAGGCTAGTCGTTCGGCCTGCTCAGTCCAACAAGAAACTGCGCGGATCCACGGGGATTCCGTTCCGGCGCAACTCGAAGTGCAAGTGGGGGCCGGTGCTGCGGCCGGTGTTGCCGAGGAAGGCGATGACGTCGCCGCCGAGCACTCGATCCTCCTTGTTCACGGAGAGCGAGCTGTTGTGCCCGTAGAGGCTGGTCAGTCCGAAGCCGTGGTCGATCAGCACGAAGTTCCCGTACTCCTCGTTCCAGCCGGCCACGAGGACGACGCCGTCGCCCGCGACGCGGATCGGCGTGCCCGTGGGCGCCGCGATGTCGATGCCGGGATGGTGCTCGTCGCCGCGCTTGCTGCTGAACTCGCGCGTCACCCATCCTCGAACCGGCCAGAGGCTCGGCGAGCCCTGGAGCAGCTGCTTGTTCTCGCCCACCGGGTCGGGGCCGATGAGTTCCGGGGCCTCGCCGCTCTGGATCCGCCGCGCCACCTGGGCCTGCAGCAGCGACTCCGGGAGCGCCTCGCGCACGCCGAGCATCTCCTGGACCTTCAGCAGCACCAGGGTGGTCTCTTCGAGCTGTGTCTCCAGGCTGTGCACCCGCGCCACGCGGGTGGTCATCGCGTCCAGGCGTCGCTCGAGGATGCGCCGTTGCTGCCGTTCAAGGATCAGAGATCCCGAGGAGAAGATGAGAAAAAGGAGTGCCAGCATCCCAACCACGATGAAAGCGGCCAGGATGCGGAAGTAGACGAAGGGGATGTCCCAGTCCAGGGACTCCTGGCCGGTATCCGGTACGAGATGCACGCGCACGCGCCGAGGTGCGCGACCGCGAGTTTCCAACAGCCACTTCCAAGCAGACAGCGTCGCCTCCCTGCGCCCCTTGCGCCGGCCCTAGTGCGCCCCGTCCAATGAGACGCCGAGCGCCTGCATGATCCGCTCGAGTTCGCGATCGCTCGCGAAGCTGACGACCAGCTTCCCGCGACCGCCCCGGTAGTCGAGCTGTACGGGCAGCCCGATGCGCGCCTCCAGTCCGGCGCGGATGCTGCGCAACAGGGGATCGCTCGCGGGCCCCGGCCGCGCCGGCGCCGGCTTGCGCACCTTCGCGAGGCGCTCCACCTGCCGTACCGAGAGACTGCGCCGCTCGACCATTCGCGCCAGCTCGAGGCAAGTCGCGCGGTCCAGCTTGATCAGGGCGCGCACGTGCCCCGCACTGAGCGCCCCGCGCGCCACCATGTCCTGCACCTCGTCCGGCAACTGCAGCAGGCGCAGAGTGTTGGAGACCGTGCTCCGGTCCTTGCCAAGATGCGCGCCCAGCTCCTCCTGCGTCCAGGCGAACTCGTCGACCATCACTCGATAGGCCTGGGCCTCCTCGATCGGATTCAGGTCCTCGCGCTGGAGGTTCTCGATCAAGGCGAGCTTCAGGCTCTCGCGCTCATCCACCTCGGTGAGGATGGCGGGAATGCTCGTGCGGCCGGCCTTGTGGCTCGCGCGGTAGCGCCGCTCGCCGGCGACGATCTCGTAGCGGTCGCCGCGCTGCGTCACCAGGATTGGCTGGATGACGCCTTCCTGCGCGATGGAGTCCGCGAGCTCGGACAGTTTGCCATCATCGAAGTGCCGTCGCGGCTGTCGCGGGCTCGCGACGATCCGATCGAGAGGTAGCTCGATCACCGATTTCAACGGCATTTGGATGGGCTGCGGAGCTCGCTGCGGGGCCGCGGCCAGGCTGCTGCCGGGCGGGTTCGCAGGGCGATCTTCTGCCAGGATGGCATCAAGCCCCTTTCCCAATACCTTTTTCTGCATGGATCACCTCCTGGGCGAGGCGGATGTAGCTCTGCGCGCCCGGGGATTCGACATCGTAGAGGATCACGGGCTTGCCGAAGGAGGGAGACTCCGAGAGCTTCACGTTGCGCGGGATCACGCTGGCGTAGACCCGATCGCCGAAGTACTCGATCGCCTCCTGGGCGACTTGTCGCGAGAGATTCAGCCGGCGGTCGTACATCGTCAGCAGGATGCCCTCGATGAAGAGAGCGGGGTTGAGCCCCTGCTGGATGCGTGTGATCACACTGAGGAGCTGCCCCAGGCCTTCGAGCGCATAGTACTCGCACTGAATGGGGATGAGCACGGAGCGCGCCGCCGAGAGAACATTCACCGTCAGCAGCCCAAGGCTCGGCGGGCAGTCGATGATCAGGAAGTCGTAGCCCGTCGCCGGCGCCAGCGCCTTGCGCAAGAAGTAGGCGCGCTCGGGCTGGTCGACCAGTTCGACCTCGAGCCCGCTCAGCCGGTGCGTGGCGGGCAGCAGCGTGAGGCCAGGGACAGGGGTGCCGAGAAGGCTCTCTTCAAGCCGCGCCTGATCGATCAGCAGCTCGTAGATCGACCGTTCGATCGCCTGGACGGCGGCGCCAACTCCGCTTGTGGCATTTGCTTGCGGGTCCATGTCGACGAGCAGAACGCGGTGCCCCGCCGCGGCGAGGCTGGCGCTGAGGTTGACCGCCGTTGTGGTCTTGCCGACGCCGCCCTTCTGGTTGGCGATGGCGATGATGCGTGGCATGGGGGGTCCCTTCCATGGGCGGGGGAGGTCGCGGCCGTTTGTAGCGCGAGTGCCGCGAGAAGTCAACGAGCACGTTTCACGTGAAACGTCCGCCGTTGCTAGCGGCGGCTACTGCGCAGGAAGCAGAGCAGTCGCTCGCTGCCCATGAACAGGAGCAGGCGCGCGACCTGCCAGCCGTCTCGCGTCCAGGCGCGGCCGTCGGCTTCCCACTCCCTGAGGAGGCCCTCGCCGCCCTTCAGGTGCAGGGCATCGCTGAGCCATTCCCCGCCGAGCAGGGGGCGGCACCAGGCAAGAGTATCGCGAACGGACCCAAGCGCGCGCGCCAGCAGGCAGGCCGGGCCGTTCCAACCCTCTTCTTCGAGCCAGTCGGGAAGGGAGGGGTCCTCGAGGCGTCCGCCCCAGACGCCCGCCCGATCGAGTGCGAGAGCCTCCAGGGTCTCGTCGAGGAAGTCGGCCTTGTTGCTGCGCGACTCGACGAGGAGGAGGTCGGGGACGGCTACCCCGCGATCTGCGAGCACGAGGTGCAGGGGAAGTCCCGGCACGCCGGAGCCGCTGCCGGCGTCGATGAGAAGGCGCGGGGGCTCGTCCTCGGGGCTCGTTTCACGTGAAACGTCTGCCCAGGCGCCGACAAAGGGAAGCGAATCGAGGAGGTTGATCAGGATCTGCCGTTCCGGCTCCCGGCGTGAGACGAGATTGAGCCGCTCATTGGCGGCAAGCACCCGCCGGGCATGCAGCTCCAGGCGCTCGAAGCACATTGACGATGGCGCCGGGCCAAGACTCTCCAGCGAGAGGGGAAGCGGCGAGAGCCTGGATGCCCAGGCCGGGTGCAAGAGCGCCGCCGGCGGCGGCGCTCCCGCCTCCAGCCAGCGCGCATGCGCCGCCAGCTCGCGCTGCCAGGATGCTGCAAGTGCGCCCGCCGCCAGAAGCCCGCTCATCCGCTCTCCGTGCTAGACTGGCCCGCGCGGCGGCGGCTCTCGAGATGGACCATCAACACCGACAGGTCGCTGCGCCTCACCCCGGGCACCCGCCCCGCCTGCCCGAGGCTCCTCGGGCGGCAGCGCTGCCAGCGCTCTCTGGCTTCTCGGCTGAGACCCGAGATGCGCTCGAAGTCCGTACCTTCTTCAATAGCAAGGGATTCCAGGCGTCGGTATCTCTCTGCCGCCTTTCGCTCGCGCTCGATGTAGCCGGCGTACTTGACGCGCGTCTCCAGCTGGGCCTTCTCGTAGCCGCTCATCGGCTCCAGTCCGGCCTGCCCCTCGACCAGGTCGTCGACCAGCACCCCTGGCCGTTTCAGGAGATTCAGGGCGCTTGCCCCTGGCGGGCCCGGCAAGGTCGCACCCGTCCCCGCCACTGGCCTCATCTTGTTCAATATCAACATGTTACGCGTTATACGGCGCTGCGAGTCCTCGTGCCGGGCAAGCGCCTCGGCGCTGACGAGCCCGAGGTCCCGGCCCTGCCCCAGCAAGCGCTCCTCGGCGTTGTCGCAGCGCAGCATCAGCCGGAACTCGGCGCGAGAAGTGAACATGCGGTAGGGCTCGTCGGCTCCGAGCGTGACGAGATCGTCGACCATCACGCCGAGGTAGGCCTGCGTCCGGTCCGGCACCCAGGGCGCCCGGCCCTCCAGGCTCAGGCTCGCATTGATGCCGGCCAGGAGTCCCTGCGCCGCCGCCTCCTCATAACCGCTCGTGCCGTTGATCTGCCCGGCCAGGAAGACGCCCGGCAGGGCGCGCAGCTCGAGGCCGGGCCGGAGTTGCCTGGGATCGACGGCGTCGTACTCGACTGCGTAGCCGGGAACAAGCATCTCCGTGGCCTCGAGGCCCGGAATCGCATGCAGCAGTTCGAGCTGGATCGCTGCCGGCAGGCTGGTGGAGAGCCCGTTGATGTAGATCGAATCCGTTGCCAGACCCTCCGGCTCCAGAAAGATCTGGTGGCGTTCCCGATCGGGAAAACGCACGACCTTGTCCTCGATCGAAGGACAGTAGCGCGGTCCGATGCCCTGGATGCTACCGCTGTACAGAGGACTGTGGGCGAGGTTTGCGACGATGAGTCGGTGCAGGGCCGGTGTCGTGGCCGTGATGTGGCAATCCACCTGCGGCCGCTCGATCGCTGTGGTGGAGAAGGAGAAAGGCTGCGGCGGATCGTCGCCGGGCTGTGGCGTGCAGCGGGCGAAGTCGACGCTGCGGCGGTGCACGCGCGGCGGCGTACCTGTCTTCAGGCGCTGCAGGCGCAGGCCGAGGCCGAGCAGCGCCTGGCTCAGGCTCTCCGCCGCCGCCTCGTTGCGGCGGCCGCCGGGACGGCGCTCCCGGCCGGTGTGCAGAAGGCCGCGCAGGAAGGTGCCCGTCGTGAGCACGAGGGCGCGGCCGATCAGCTCCCGGCCGTCGGCCAGACGCAGGCCGGCGAAGCGGCCCGCCTCGACGAGGAAGTCGCTCGCCTCGCCTTCGATCAGGCACAGGCGCGGCTCGGCCTGCAGCTTGGCGAGCATCCCCTGCGCGTAGGCGTCCTTGTCCGCCTGCGCCCGCGGCGCCCGGACGGCCGGACCCTTGCGCGTGTTGAGCAGGCGGAACTGGATGCCATGGGCGTCGATGTGCCGGGCCATCTCGCCGCCGAGCGCGTCGATCTCGCGCACCAGCTGTCCCTTGCCGAGTCCGCCGATGGCCGGATTGCAGCTCATGCGCGCCACGCTGGCAATCGACAGCGTGACCAGCCCCGTGTCGAAACCGCGCCGCACGCAGGCGAGGGCGGCTTCGACGCCGGCGTGGCCGGCGCCGACGACGAGGATGTCGAATCGAGTCTGCTCGTTCATGCTCACTTGCCGACACAGAAGCGGGAGAAGATCTCCGCCAGCACGGCCTCGCCCAGCGCGCGGCCGCTGAGCTCGTCCAGGGCCGCGAGCGCTTCGCGCAGCTCCCGCGCGAGCAGCTCGGGCTCGAGGGCGGCGACGGTCGCCGCATCGAGGCCTGCGAGTACCGCCTGGGCGGCGCGCAGACGCGCGCTCTGGCGGCGATTCAGCGCGAACTCCAGCTCGAGCAGCGCCTGCTGCCGCCCGCCGGTCGCCAGCTCCAGGAGGCGAGCGCGCAGGGCCGGCAGACCTTCGCCACTCAGCGCCGAGACAGCCAGGCCGATCTCGCCCGCAGGCAAGAGGTCCGTGTAGGGGGCGGCGTCGAAACCCGGCAGATCCGCCTTGTTGACGACCAGCAACTCCTGCCCAGGGCGCAAGGACCGCAGCCGCGCGGCCTCGTCCGCGCCGGGAGGACGGCTGCCGTCGCAGACCCAAAGCGCGAGCCGCGCCGTGGCGGCGGCCGTAGCGCTGCGCGCAACGCCCTGGCGCTCCGCCTCGGCCGCGGGTTCGCGCAGCCCGGCGGTGTCGATCAGGGAGAAGTGCAGCCCCGACTGCTGCCAGCTCTCGCGCAGGAGGTCGCGCGTGGTGCCCGGCTCGGCGGTCACGATGGCGCGCTCTTCGCCCAGGAGCGCATTGAAGAGCGAGCTCTTGCCCACGTTCGGCGCCCCCAGCAGCGCGACGCTCACGCCCTCGCGCAGGAGGATTCCATCGGCGGCGCCCGCAAGGAGGACGCCCATCTCCTCGCGCAGGCTCGCGATCGTCGCGGCCAGGGTCTCGCGGCTGACGAACTCGATGTCCTCCTCGGCGAAGTCGATCCCCGCCTCGAGATCGCACAGGAGGCCGAGCAGGCCTGCCCGCAGGGGCGCCAGGCGCCGGCTCAGGCTGCCGCTCAGCTGATGAAGGGCGAGCCGGCGCGCGCCCTCGCTGCGGCTGTGGATCAACTCGGCGACAGCCTCAGCCTGCACGAGGTCCAGGCGGCCATTGAGGAAGGCGCGGTAGGTGAACTCGCCCGCATGCGCGGCCTTGAGCCCCAGCGCGAAGAGCGCTTCGAGGATGGCGTTCACCGTGGCGGGCCCGCCGTGCGTGGAGATCTCGACGACCTCCTCGCCCGTGTAGCTGTGCGGTCCCGGCATCCAAGCCGCGAGCACCTCGTCGAGTGGGCGGCCCTCGCCGTCGACCAGCCGGAGCCTTTGGAGGCGGCGGGGTCTCAGCTGCGGCGGCCTGGCGTCGGGCCGCTGCAGGCGCTCGAGGGCTGCGCGCGCCTGCGGCCCGCTCAGCCGGAGCACGGCCAGCGCCCCCTCGCCTGGGGGCGTGGCCAGGGCGGCGATGGTTGCCTCAGGTGCGTGCATGGCCTCGCCGGACGCTCGGCCGGATCCGCGCCGGGATCCGGCCGCCGGGGATGCTTCGTCTAGCGGCGGCGCCGGCGGCGCGCGGACGCGCTGCCCTCCTCACCGCCGAGCTTGAGGACGCGCCGGGCGAGATCGCTCGGGAAGGCCTTCTCCACCGAGTCGTCGCCCACGGAGCGCGTCGGGCTCAGTTCCTCGGGGCGCGTGATCGCGGGCCCGGCGGCGACCTCGTCCTCGCCGCCCCAGCGATCGCCTTCCTCATGGCGGCGCTCGCCGCGCTCGCGGCCTCGCCGATCGCCCCGCCCGCCGCGCTCGCGGCGCCGGTCGTCGTGTCCGCGCTCGCCGTCCCGGCGCGAGCGCCCGCGCTCCTCACGTCCCTGGCCCTTCGCCTCGCCTTCCTGGCGGCCCGGCGAGAAGTCCTCTCGCTCGGGGCCTGCGCTCTCGACCGCAATCGGCGTTGCGGCCAGAGGCGGCCTGTCGCTCGGCGGAACCACTTCCTCGCGCTGGCCTTCGCTGCGCGCGGCGCCCCGGCCATCGCGGCCTCGTCCGCGTCCGCCGCGCCGGCGAGCTGGGCGCTGACCGCGGGCGTCCGTCTCGCTGCCGCCTTGGCTGGATTCCACGCCCGGCGCCTCGTCGCCCCGGTGGCGAGCGCCGCCGCCCGCCCCGCGGCCGGGGCGCTGGCCCTCGCGGCCCTCGCGCGCGCTGCGGGTGGGCGCGTGCAGGCGCTCGCGCTCCTCCTCGCGCCGCCACTGCGCTTCGGCCTCGAGCATCGCCGCGTCCTCTTCGGATTCATCGTAGGGCAGGCGGCGCGCCCGGAAGCCCGGGTCGGGCACGCGATCGTAGGCGGTCTCGTCCGCCTGCTCGCCGGCGAGGGCGATCACCACGCGCCGCCGGGAGCCACGGCCCACCGTGTAGGTGCTCACGTCCGTGCGCTCGGCCAGCGCCACGTGCACGATGCGCCGGTCCTGCGCGCTCATCGGGTCCAGGGTCAGGCTGCGGCCTTCGGCGACGACCTGATCGGCCACCTCTTTCGCCTTGTCGCCGAGGTTCGCCTCGCGCCGCGCGCGATAGTCCCCAACGTCGATGTTGACCACCGCGTTGCGCCCCTTGCGGGCGGCCACGATGCGCTGCGAGAGGTGGCGCAGCGCGTCCAGGGTCTGCCCGCGGCGTCCGATGAGCAGACCGTCGTCCTCGGGCGCGTCGATGCGGATGTCGGTCTCTTCCCCGTGCGTCTCGACCGCGAGGCTGAACTTCACGTCCATCAGTTCGAGCAGGGTGCGCACCACCTCGGCCGGATCCAGGTCGCCGGGCACGATCGGCCGCAGGCGCAGCCGCACGGGCTTGCCGCCGAAACCGAGGAAGCCGCGGCCGCCCTCGTCCAGAACGTCCACCTGCACCTGTGCGCGGCTCAGGCCCAGACTGGTCAGCCCCTTGGCGAGGGCTTCGTCCTTGGTCCTGCCTTCGACATCGATGCTCTTCATCGCGACTCCTTAGGCGCCCGCACTGACGACGCGGGGCTTATCCAGACCCTTGTGGATGTAGTACTGCTGGGCGGCCTGGAGGATGTTGTTGACCAGCCAGTAGAGGACGAGCCCGGAGGGCATGCGGTAGAAGACGAAGGTCATGAACACGGGCATGATCTTGTTCAGGATGGCCATCTGGGCGGCCTGCGGGCTCTCGGCGCCCATGCCGAGGCCGGAGCCGCCCAGCTTCTGCTGCACCCAGACCGAGACGCCCATCAGGATGGGCAGCACGCTGATCGCGTTGTCGATGAAGCCCCCGAGGAGGGGGATCGCGAAGGGCAGCGCGTAGATCACGTCCATGTTCGAGAGATCGTCGATCCAGAGCATGAAGCCCGCACCGCGCAGCTCGACGGCGCCGCGCAGCACCCGATAGAGGGCGAAGAAGACGGGCATCTGCAGGAGCAGGGGCAGACAGCCGCTGAGCGGATTGACGCCGGCGCGCTTGTACAGCGCGAGCATCTCCCGGTTCAGGCGCTCGCGATCGCTCTTGTACTTGTCCTGCAGGGACTTCAGCTCGGGCTGGATGGCCTGCATGTCCTTCATCGACTTCAGGCTCTTGTGGGTGAGCCGGTAGAAGAGGACCTTCGTGAAGATCGACAGCAGGATGATGTTGAGCCCGTAGTTCGGGATGAAGCGGCTGAGGAAATCCATCAGCCACTTGATGGCGAGGCTGATCGGGCGGATCAGCGTCCCCATGTCGACCAGGTGCTCCAGGCCGCGGCCGTGGGCCTTCAGCGTTTCGAAGAGCAGGGGGCCGGCGTAGACCTGGAACTCCTCGGCGTAGCGCGTACGGTTGCCGCCGAGGGCGAAGCGAGCGCGCCAGCCCAGGCGCTCGGCGCCGTGGTCGCCGACGAGCAGGGCGTTGCCGTTCTGTAGCGTGTTCGGGACCAGCGCGGCCAGGAAGTACTTGCTCTTCGTGGCGACCCACTGGAGGGTGCCCTCCTCCGAGCGCAGGGCCGGGGCCTCGCCGCGGAAGTTGCGCAGGCTCTTCTTCTCCTGCTGATCCCCCACGCGGTAGACGCTCTGGAAGGAGCTGAGGTCGTCCTTGCGGTTCTTCTCGGTGGGCGCGAGCCCGACGCTCCAGTCCAGGACGATCGCCTGGGCCTGCCCGAAGCCGCCCTGCAGGTCCGCCTCGACCGCAAGGCCGATGTCGTAGCTGTCGCCGTGGAACTGGAAGCGCTTGACCAGGCTCCCGCCCTGGCCGTCCTGGAGCCGGAACTCGAGAGCGCCCTGCTCGTCGCCGCGAATGCGCAGCCGCCCGCCCGCCGGCGGGTTGACGAGGGTGAAGGCGGCGCTGCCGCTCGCAAAGGTGCCCGCGGGGAGCTCGAGCTCGACGCCGAGCGCCGCGGCCGTGTCCCCGTGGGCGGCGGCGAGCAACTCCACGTGCTCGCTGCCGACGCCGGCGTAATCGAGCAGTTCGATCCGCCTGAGCTGCGCCCCCCAGGAGTCGAGCAGATAGCGCGCGCGGTCGGTCTCGACGACGACGAACTGCCGCGGCCCTGCCGGGGCGGCCGGGGCCACCTGGGCGCTGGGGGCCGGCGCCTCCGGGGCGGGCTCGCTCGTCGCTGCGGGCTGCTCGGAGGCCTGCTTCTCGGCCCCGGGCGCCGGTCGCTGGGCCGGCTGATAGCGGGCCATCCAGACAGACCAGATGATGAGCAGCAGAAGGATCAGGCCGAAGCCGATGCGGGTGTTGCGGTCCATGCGACCTCTCGCGGTACTCCGCGGATCCCGTCCTAGTCGGGCACGGGATCGTGGCCGCCCGGGCTCAGGGGGTGGCAGCGGCCGAGACGGCGCAGGGCCAGCGCGCTCCCCTTGAGGGCTCCATGCCGCCTGACTGCCTCCTGCGCATAGCAGGAGCAGGAGGGGCTGAAGCGGCAAGCATCGGGAAGGACGGGCGAGAGGAACTTGCGGTAGGCGCCGAGGAGGAAGAGGAGAGGCCTAGCGAGCATCGTCGTCCCTGCTCATCGATTCCGATACGAGGTCCAACCGGGTCAGCAGTTTCTCGAGTTCGCCGGCGATCTCCGGGCTCTTGGTCCCCTCGATGCCGGCACGGGCGATCAGGATGTAGGCTCCGCACGGGCGGAGCCGGCCCAAGTGGGTCCGAAACGCTTCCCTCAACAGCCGCTTCGCACGGTTGCGGCGTACGGCATTGCCGACCTTGCGGCTGGCGATGACGGCGACGGCAAGTGGTGCTTCCGGCTCTCCGTAGAAGAGGATCAACCGCCGGCCGATGGCCTTGCGGCCCGAGGCGTAGATCGACTGGAATCGCCCCGCCGGGATTCTGCCGGGTCCGGGACGCTCGATCGGCGCCGAGGCCATGCCGGCAGCCTGGACAAGCTCAGACGGTCAGGCGCCGACGGCCCTTGGCGCGACGCGCGCTCAACACGGCCCGCCCCGCCTTGGTGCTCATGCGCTTGCGGAATCCATGGGTGCGCTTGCGCTTGAGGTTGCTGGGCTGGAAGGTCCTTTTCAAGGCTAACCTCCTCTACAAAGTGGCCTAAATTAGAGGGATGCGGGCCTCAAGTCAAGGGCAAAAGGTCCGGCCCGCCCAGGCCCCGGGCAGGGAGCGCCCGGGTTGGCGTTGCGGCCATCTTTCTGCTTTAGATTCAATGACTTGTAACTTTTTCCACAGGGTCGCGCTTTTCGATTGAAAACGCCGCCCGGACTCTGCTAGTTTGCCGGCTGCCTGAGGCATCCAGGGCAACATGGCCCCCGCCTTTTCCACTGTTTCCAACTCCTTACAATGGATAGCGGAGTTCTCGCCCTATCGGCGCTGTGGATAAGTCTGTGCCCGCCTGTGGAATGCCGGTGTAATCTGTTGTCTGGTTATTGGTTGGGCGGTTTTCCACGCGGTGGACAGTGGAGGTCGCTACTTGGCAATGTCCGAGCTCGAGACGGGTGCCCTCTGGGAGCAGATCCTGGAGGTCGTTCGCGGCCAAGTCAATGGGCAGTGTTTCAAGACCTGGTTCCTGCCGGCGCGTCTGCTCCGGCTGTCCGACCAGACCCTCTACCTGGGTGGCCCCAACCAGTTCTTCCTCGACTGGCTCTCGGAGCACCACCGGGACACGCTCGAAGTGGCGGCCACCGAGGTGCTGGGCTTCACGCCGGCTTTCGAGTTCCTGGCCTCGGAAGCGCCTGCCCTGCCTGGCAAGGAGGAGCAGGAGCAGCGGCGCAACCGGGGCGGCTTCTTCCGCCGCTACACGCCGCCGGCGACGAAGAGCGTGGGCCTTCAACTCAACGCCAACTACACCTTCGAGGAGTTCGTCGTCGGGGACAACAACCGCCTCGCCAACGCGGCCAGTCTGGCGGTGGCCGATAAGCCGGGGCGAGTCTACAATCCGCTCTTCGTCTACGGAGGGGTTGGGCTCGGCAAGACCCACCTCGCCCAGGCCATCGCCCACTCGGTGCTCGCCGTGCACCGCAAGGCGAGAGTTTCCTATACCTCGAGCGAGCGCTTCATCAACGAGCTGATCTTCTCCATCCGGCAGGGCAAGACGCTCGAGTTCAAGAACCGCTACCGCGGCGTCGACCTGCTCGTCATCGACGACATCCAGTTCCTGGCCGGCAAGGAGAGCACTCAGGAGGAGTTCTTCCACACCTTCAACGCGCTCCACGACGCGGAGAAGCAGATCGTGGTGACCAGCGACCGGGCGCCAAAGGATATCCGCGAGTTGGAGGAGCGCCTCGTCAGCCGTTTCGAATGGGGGCTCGTCACGGACATCCAGCCGCCGGATCTCGAGACGCGCATGGCCATTCTGCGCAAGAAGACCGAGAAGGACAATATCGCCATTCCGGACGACGTGCTCTTTCTCATTGCCGAGAACGTGCGGAGCAACATTCGCGAGCTGGAAGGCAGCCTGATCCGGCTCCTCGCCTTTGCCGGGCTCACGAACAGCCCGATTGACATCGATCTCGCCCGCGAGGTCTTCAAGGAGGTCGTGACGCGGCAGCCGCGCGTCCCGAACATCCAGGAAATCCAGAGGCTCGTGGCCGGCCACTTCCACCTGACCATCGAGCAGCTGACCTCGGACAAGCGCAACAGCGAGATCGTGCTGCCCCGTCAGGTGGCGATCTACCTGAGCCGAGAATTGACGGGAAAGAGCCTCAGCGAGATCGGCCGCGACTTCGGCGGCCGCGACCATACGACGGTCCTGCACGCCTGCCGCAAGATCGCTCAAGCACTGAACCAGCCCGGCGAATTGCGCAGTACGGTGCTGCACTTCCAGCAGCACTTCGGCCAGATTCACTGACCGGTGGAGAAGAACCGTGGATAGCGCGTGGACAGCCGCTCGGACCCAGAGCACTCCCCGTTCCTGGGGACGCGTCCTGCGGAGTCTCCCGTGTTACGCGCAGTCCCGGTGGACAGCCGGCGCCCGCCAGCACCCGGAAAAATGGGGCATTGCCAAGCTCTCCCCGGGGTTCTACACATTGTACACAGCCCCTATTGCTACTTCTGTCTTTCATGAGAAGACAGAAGAAGAGAAGGCGACCCGAGGCAGACACCCGCGCTGAGAGTCTGCGCCCAGGCGCCGCGATCAGGAGGTAGATGCGTGAAGTTCTCGCTTTCCCAGCCGGAGTTGAGCCGACTGGCCGGTCTGGCCGGCAACGTGGTGCCGGGCAAATCCACCTTGCCGATCCTCTCGACCCTCCTCGTCAGGGCGGACAAGGAAGGCGTCCTGGTTGCCGCGACCGACCTCGATATCTCGATCCAGCTGCGCACCGAGGCGGCGGTAGAAAAGGCGGGGTCCGTGGCGGTGCCAGCCAAGCGCTTCGCCGATATCGTGCGCAAGCTCGAGGCCGTAGACGTCCATCTCGAGACCGCGGACGGCGCTCTGGCGATTCGCTGCGGGCGGGCCAGCTTCCGCATTCCGACGATGCCGGTGGAAGACTACCCGAAGCTACCGGAAACGAAGGATATCGAAGCCTTCGCGGCGCCGGCGGGCGTGCTCAAGAGCATGATCCGCCGCACCCGCTTTGCGGTATCCACCGACCTCGCACGGCCCTCGATGAACCC